>JBKOUP010000082.1:0-12433 GCA_046723495.1 Acidobacteriota bacterium | reverse complement strand
GGACGCCCGGGCCCGCGAGCAGGTGCACCGGCAGATCGACTGGCTCGCCCAGCTCGCGGCGTCGCTGCGCAACGTGCGCGGCCGGCCGCAGATCGTGCTGCTCTCCGACGGCTTCGACGCCCGCATCATGAACGGCCGCAGCGCCAAGGAGAAAAACGAGGAGTTCGAGGACGCCGACAACATCATCCGCGGGACGTGGTGGAACGACGGAACGACCGTCGACAGCGACCGCCGCTACGGCAACACCGCCTCGCTGTCGACGCTGGAGGCGATGACGCAGGCCTTCCGCGGCTCGGGCGTGATCCTGCAGGCCATCGACACGCAGGGGCTGCGCATCCAGAACGATGTCGAGCACGGCGCGCCCGACAACAGCGGCGAGGCTCTGTCGCTGCTGGCCCGCCCCACCGGCGGCGAAGTCTTCCGCAACTCCAACGATCTGGCCGGCAACTTCGCCCGTCTTCTGCACCAGCAGGAAGTCGTCTACATCCTCAGCTTTCAAGCGCCGGTCACGAGTCCCGGCAAGCTGCACGACCTGCGCGTCGAGCTCGACGGCGGCCCGCGCGGCGCCGCCGTCTATTCGCGGCGCGGCTACTTCGAAGGGGGCACGCGCAGCACGCGCTTCGAGGAGACCGTCAACGCCGCCGACGTGATCCTGCGCGACATCCCCCAGGACGGCGTACACATCGCCGCGCTGGCGGCGGCGTTCCCGACGTCGCGCGAGCTCGCCCAGGTCCCCGTCGTCGTCGACATCGACGGCGCCGATCTCCTGAAATCGGCGAAGGGGAACGAGGTCGCGGTCGAGCTCTTCATCTACGCCTTCGACGAGCAGGGGTCGGTGAAGCACCGCGTCTACGAGCGCCTGGCCTTCGACCTCGCCAAGGTCGGCGACCGGCTGCGCTCGAACGGCGTCAAGTACATCGGCTCGCTGGCCCTGCCGCCCGGCAAGTACGCGGTGAAGACGCTCGTGCAGATCCCGTCGACGGAGACGCGCGGCTTCGCCCGCAACGACGTCGTCGTGCCGAAGAACGGCGAGACCGCGCTGCTGGCCCCCTTCGTCCTCGATGATCCGAAGGCGTGGCTGATCGTGCGCGGCGCCGAGCGCGAAGGCGACGTCTACCCGTTCCAGATCAACGGCGAGCCCTTCGTGCCGAGCGCCGCCGCCCACTCGCCCGCGGGCGGCGTGCGCAAGGTCGCGGTCTTCGTCGTCAATGCCCAGCCCGAGGATCTGACGTGGGAGACCACGCCGCCGGCGACGCTGCTGGCCCAGATCAAGGGTGCCGCCGCCACGAAGCTCGTGTTACAACTCGACGATCGAGCCATCCAGCGCTTCGGCGTCACCGTCCGTAAGAACGGCGCCGCCTTGAGCGCCAGCACGCTACTCCACTGACCGAAGGAGACCCTATGAGAGCCCGTTGCCTCGCCGTGATGTTCATCGCCGCGCTGTGCTGCGCGACCGCGTTCGCGCAAATGAAAGAGAGCATCAGTGTCAATGTCGTCGAAGTGCCGGTGACCGTCGTCGACTCCGGCGGCAACGCCATGCGCGGGCTGACGAAGGCGAACTTCAAGGTTCTCGACCAGGGGAAGGAGCGGGCCATCACCGCCTTCGAGACGATCGATCTGAGCGCGAAGCGCTCCGCGCTCGATCCGGTTTCGCCGGCGGCGCGGCGGCAGTTCATGCTCCTGTTCGACCTGTCGTTCTCAACGCCGAAGTCGCTCGTGCGCGCGCAGGAAGCGGCCCGGAACTTTCTGAAGAACGTGCAGCCGCGCGACCTCGTCGGCGTCGGCACGATCGACGTCGAGCACGGCTTCCGCCTCCTGGCCGCGTTCACCACCGACCGCGAGCTCCTCGCCGGCGCCATCGGCAATCCGGCCAGCTACAAGTCGGCCGATCCGCTGCAGCTCTCCAACGAGACGAAGCTGGCCACGCTCGACACGACGGTGATGGACGACGTGAGGGGCGGCATGCAAACCGCCGCCGACAACACCAACGCGGCGAAGATGCGGGACGTCGCGGCCCAGGAAGCCGCCGAGCAGATGGTGCGGATGCAGCGCTCGAACGTGCAGTACGCGCGCGGCCGCGTGCAGAAGGAGATCGACTTCCTCGCCACTCTGGCCAAGACGTTGAACGCCGTCCCCGGCCGCAAGCAGGTCGTCTTTCTCTCCGAGGGCTTCGACCCCTCGCTCGTCAGCGGTCGTGAGGCCCGCCAGGCCGGCGACACGATCCAGGAGAACGAGCAGGTCCTGCACGGCCAGAGCTACCTCATCGACACCGACACGCGCGTCGGCAACACCGCCAGCCAGACGCTCGTGTCGCGCATGGCCCAGTTCTTCCGCGGCTCCGACGTCGTCCTTCATGCCATCGACATCCAGGGCGTGCGCGGGCAGACCGACCTCTCCACAGCCACCGCCGCCGGCGGGCCGGGCGTGTTCGCCGCGCCCTCCGGCGTGGCCGTCAACTCCAGCGCCGGCCTGAACGTCCTCGCCGATCCGACCGGCGGCATCGTCTTCCGCAACGCCAACGACCTCTCCGCGAACTTCGATCGCGTGCTCAAGGCGCAGGAGTTCGTCTACGTCCTGGCCTTCCAGGCCCCGACCACGAAGCCCGGAACGTTCCACGAGCTCAAGGTCAAGCTCGTCGACGTGCCCGGACGGGCCAACGTCCTGGCCCGCGCCGGCTACTACGAAGGGGGCGTGCAGACGCCGCAGGAGCGCACGCTCTCGAACGCCGAGATCATCCTCAACGACATCGCTCAGGGCGACGTGCGCGTGGCCGGCCTGGCCGCGGCCTTCCCGATGGCCGGCGCCAACGCCCAGGTGCCGGTGATCCTCGAGCTCGACGGCAACGACATGCTCAAGGATCTCAAGGGCGAGAAGGCCGTGATGGAGATTTACCTCTACGCCTTCGACAGCGACGGCCTCGTGCGCGACCGGCTCTATCAATCGATCGGCCTCGACCTGGCCAAGGTCGGCGCGCGCCTGCGCAGCGGCGGCTTGAAGTACTACGCCACGCTGACGCTGCCGCCCGGCAAGTACGCGGTGAAGGCGCTGGTGCGGATGCCGGAGACAGACCGCAAAGGCTTCGTGCGCGCCGACGTGACCGTGGCCAAGGCGAACGACGTGGCCGTGCTGCCGGCCATCTTCGTCGACGAGCATCCCAGCGCGGTGCTGGTGCGCGGGATCTCGCACGCCACGTCGGCCAGCGATCCGTTCGACATCGGCGGGCAGCGCTTCATCCCCGCCGTCGCGCCGCATGCGAAGTTCGCGGTCTTCGTGACCAACGCCGACGCCAGCGAGGTCACGGTCGATCCCACGCCGAAGGCGGTGAAGTTCCTCGGCGCGGCCAAGAGCGGAGGCTCGACCGCGCTGGTGATGCAAGTCGACGACCCGTCGCAGCCGGCGGTCGACGTCACCGTGCACGCCAAGGGATCGACGGAGACGCAGAAGATCGCCTTGAAATGAAGCCAGCCGCCGCGGCCGCCGTCGCGTTGTTGACCGCGCTCGCCGCCGCGGCGCAGGTCGGAGAGAAGATCACCGTCAACGTCGTGGAGGTGCCGGTGACGGTGGTGGGCCGCGACGGCGATCCGCTGCGCGGCCTCACCGC
Organism: Acidobacteriota bacterium; assembly: GCA_046723495.1. Lineage (GTDB taxonomy): Bacteria > Acidobacteriota > Thermoanaerobaculia > Gp7-AA8 > Gp7-AA8 > DATDFB01. The sequence continues at coordinate 8,832 of JBKOUP010000082.1, read as the reverse complement.
CGCGAACTTCGAGCTCTTCGACGACGGCGTTCGCCGTCCGGTCACGTCCGTCGAGGCCGTCGACTTCGCCACGCTGCGGACGGCCAGCGCCGTCGAGCCGATCAACCCCGCGGCGCGGCGCTCGTTCATGCTCCTCTTCGACCTCGGCTTTTCGTCGCCCACCGCGCTGGCGCGCGCGCAGGAGGCGGCGCGGCGTTTCGTCCGCGACACCGTGCAGCCGCGCGACCTCGTCGCCGTCGGCACGATCGGCCCCGAGCAGGGCTTCCGCCTCCTCACCGCGTTCACCACCGACCGCGATCTCGTCGCCGCCGCGCTCGCGGAGCCGCGCTCGTTCCGCGGCACCGATCCGCTGCAGCTCTCCGGCGGCGCTGACGCCGCGCCGCCGCAGGCGGAGCCGCTCGTGCTCCTCCGCCCGCAGCGCGACGAAATCCGGCCGCGCCCGCGCAGCACGCCCGCGCCGGCGGTCGAGCCGTTCGCCGACGTGCGCATCGACAAGGAGATCGACGCTCTCTCCGCGCTGGCCTCGATGCTGCGCGCCGTGCCCGGACGAAAGCAGATCGTCCTGCTCTCCGAGGGCTTCGATGCCAAGGGATGGGAGGGGGGAATCGCCTACCGGGAGATGGCGAAGAAGTTCCGCGCCTCCGACACGGTGCTGAACGCGATCGACATCGCCGGCGTCCGCTGGAACAGCTCCAACGACGCGCTGTTTCTGCTGGCCCGTCCCACCGGCGGCGAGGTGCTCCGCAACAGCAACGACCTGTCGAACGAGTTCGCCACGCTGCTGCACCGGCAGGAGGTCGTCTACGTCCTGGCCTTCCAGGCCCCGGCGCGGCGGCGCGGGCAGTTCCACAACCTCGAGGTGCGCTTGGCCGGCGTGCCCGGCGCGCGGGCCTCGTACCGCTCCGGCTACTACGAGAGCGGCGGCGAGTCGCCCATGCAGCGAACGCTGTCGAACGCCGAGATCATCGTCAACGACATCCCCCAGAGCGACGTCCGCATCAGCGCCGTCTCCGCCGCGTTCCCCGACGGCGGCGAGCGCGCGCCGGTGCCGGTCATCGTCGAGATCGACGGCGCGGCGCTGCTGAAGGACGCCGGCGCGGAGATCTACATCTACGCCTTCGACGAGGAGGGCCGCGTGCGCGACCGCCTCTACCAGAAGATGACCCTCGACCTGGCCAAGGTCGGCGCGCGCCTGCGCCGCGGCGGCGTGAAGTTCTACGGGACGCTGTCGCTGCCGCCCGGCCGTTACGCGGTGAAGACGCTCGTGCGCGCCGGCGAGAACGAGCGCCGCGGCTTCGCCCGCACCGACGTCGTCGTCCCCCGCCGCGGCGAACCGGCCCTGGCCTCGTTCTTCATCGACGAGCGCCCCGCCGACTGGATCATGGTCAAGGGCACGTCGCACGATCCCGCCGCCGCCTATCCATTCACGATCGGCGGCGAGACCTTCGTCCCCGCCGCCACCGCCCGGCGCAAGCTGGCCGTGATCGTCTACAACGCCCGCCCCGAGGAGCTGACGACGACGGCGAAAGTGCTGCGCAAGGTCGCCGCGGGCGGCAAGACGCAGTTCGTCCTCGAGCTCGACGGCGCCGCGGCGCAGCCGGCGCTGGTGAGCTCGGGACATGCCTGGAAAATCGACTTGACGCGCTAGGTAGCGGTTGGCGAATCGCCCCCCCCGGCTCACCACCCCAACACGACCGCAAACACCAGCGGCGCCACGATCGACGCGTCCGACTCGATGATGTGCTTTGGCGTGTCGATGCCGAGCTTCCCCCAGGTGATCTTCTCGTTCGGCACGGCTCCGGAGTACGAGCCGTAGCTCGTCGTGGAGTCGGAGATCTGGCAGAAGTAGCCCCACAGTGGCACGTCCGGCCGCTGCAGGTCCTGGTGCAGCATCGGCACGACGCAGATCGGGAAGTCACCGGCGATGCCGCCGCCGATCTGGAAAAAGCCGATCGAGCTCTGCGCCGAGGTCTTCGTGTAGTAGTCGGCGAGCTCCATCATCGTTTCGATCCCGGTGCGCACCGTGTGCACGTTCTTCACGTCGCCGCTGATGCAGTGCCCGGCGTACATGTTGCCGAGCGTCGAGTCCTCCCAGCCGGGGACGAACATCGGCAGATTCTTCTCCGCCGCGGCCACCATCCACGAATTCTTCGGATCGATCTGGTAGAACTCCGCGATCGATCCGTCGCGCAGGATCTCGTACATGAACTCGTGCGGGAAGAGCCGCTTGCCGGCCTGGTCCTTCTCCATCCAGTGCCGCAGCACCGCCTTCTCGATCCGGCGCATCGCTTCGCCCTCGGGGATGCACGTGTCTGTCACCCGGTTCATGTGCTGCTCGAGCAGGGCCTGCTCGTCCTGCGGCGTGAGCTGGCGGTAATGCGGCACGCGCTTGTAATGGTCGTGCGCGACGAGGTTGAAGATGTCCTCCTCGAGATTCGCGCCGGTGCAGGTGATGGCGTGCACCTTGTCGCGGCGGATCATCTCGGCGAGGGAGAGGCCGAGCTCCGCGGTCGACATCGCCCCGGCCATGGTCAGCATCATCTTGTTGCCGCCGGCGAGGTGCTTGACGTAGTCCTCGGCCGCCGAAACGAGCGCCGCGGCGTTGAAGTGACGGTAATGGTGCTTGATGAAATCGGTGATGGGTGTGGCCATGGCGGCGCGAATGATAGCCTAGGCGGATGATCGTCCAACTCCTCCTGGGGCTCGCCCTCGGCGCGCCCGCCGACGTCGCCAAACAATTCGAGCACGACATCAAGATCATCGCCGCCGACGACATGGAAGGCCGCGGCCTCGGCACGAAGGGCATCGACCGCGCCGCCGCGTTCCTGGAGACGCGCCTGCGCGAGCTGAAGCTCAGGCCCGCCTTTGGCACCTCGTACAAGCAGCCGTTCGAAGTCAAGACCGGCGTGGAGATGGGCGAGGGCAACAAACTCGCCGATCTTCCCGCCGAGGCGTGGACGCCGCTCGGCTTCTCCAGCTCCGGCAAGTTCAACGCGCCGGTCGTCTTCGTCGGCTACGGCATCGCCGCGCCGCCCCTCGGCTACGACGACTACGCCGGCGTCGACCTCAAGGGAAAGATCGCCCTCATGCTCCGCTACGAGCCGCAGGAGAAGGACGACAAATCGATCTTCGACGGGCGCAAGCCGAGCCGCTGGTCGGCCATGCGCTACAAAGTTCTGCAGGCCCGCGAGCGCGGCGCCGTCGCCGTCATTTTCACCACCGGGCCGCTGCAGGACGAGGGGAAGGACCGCGTCCCCGCGCTCAAGAACGACGGCCCGCAAAGCCCCGCCGGCATCCCGGTCATCCAGGTGAAGCGGAGCGTCGCGGAGGCGTGGGGCGTGAATCTGAAGGAGTTCCAGGACGCGGTCGACAAGGATCTCAAGCCGCGCTCGCGCACGCTGCCGCTCTCGCTCGACGGCAACGTGAACGTGAAGGCGACGTACGCAACGACGTCGAACGTCGCGGCCATGCTCCCGGGCCGCGGCGTGCTGGCGAACGACGTCGTCGTCATCGGCGCCCACTACGATCACCTCGGCTACGGCGGCGAGCACTCCATGAAGCCGAACGTCCACGCCATCCACAACGGCGCGGACGACAACGGCTCCGGCACCGTCTCCGTGCTCCTCATCGCCGAGCGCATGAGCGAGCTGCTCAAAGACGCGCCGAATCGCCGCACCGTCCTCTTCACGCTTTTTTCCGGCGAGGAGATGGGGCTGGCCGGCTCGGCCTGGATGGTCGATCACATGCCCGTGCCGCTGAACCGCGTCGTGGCCATGATCAACCTCGACATGGTGGGCATGCTGCGCAACGACGAGCTCATCGCCTTCGGCGCCGACTCCGCACCGCAGTGGCGGCCGCTGCTCGAAGGGCAAGCCGCGCCGCTGAAGCTCAAGCTCACCGAGCGCGGCGACGGCTACGGCCCCTCCGATCAGACCTCCTTCTACGCGAAGCAGGTGCCGGTCATCCACTTCTTCACCGGAACGCATGAGCGCTATCACGCCCCCGAGGACAAGGCGGAGTTTCTGTATTACGCCGGAGCGGCGAAGGTGATCGAGCTGACCGCCGCGGTCGCCGACGAGATCGCCGCCGGCCGCGTCACGCCCGTGTACGTGCGCACGACGGCGTCCGCGCCGGCGATGGAAGGCGACTCCCGCGGCTACGGCGCTTACCTCGGCACGGTGCCGGACTATCGGGCCATGGAGGCGGAGAAAGGCGGCGTGCTCCTCGCCGACGTCCGCGGCGGCGGCCCCGCCGACAAAGCCGGCATCCGCGGCGGCGACCGCATCGTGGAGATGGCCGGGACGAAGATCGAGAACCTCTACGACATGACCTACGCGCTGCAGGATCACCATCCCGGCGAGACGGTCGACGTCGTCGTCATCCGCGCCGAGAAGCCGCTGAAGCTGCGCGCCACCCTCGGCACGCGCGGCGCGCCGCCGCCCGAACAGGCCTTCGAGATCAAAGCCGGGAAGCCGTACGAGAAACCGGTCGACGGCGAGAAGCACTTCAAGGACATCCGCCAGCTGACGTTCGGCGGCGAGAACGCCGAGGCCTATTTCTCGCCCGACGGGAAGAAGATCATCTATCAGGCCACGGTGCCGGGCGCCGGCTGCGACCAGCAGTACGTGATGGACCTCGGCACGGGCGAGAACAAGCTCGTGTCGAGCGGCAAAGGGCGCACGACCTGCGGCTACTACACCTGGCCGAAGGGCGACCGCATCATCTACGCGTCGACCGAGAGCGGCGGCGCGGAGTGCCCGCCCAAGCCCGATTACTCGAAGGGCTACGTCTGGCCGGTCTACTCGTCGTTCGAGATTTACGAAGCGAAGCCCGACGGCTCGGGGACGAAGCGGATCACGAACACGCCCGGCTACGACGCGGAGATGACGTGGTGCCACAAGGGCGGCAAGGCCATCTTCACGTCGATGCGCGACGGCGATCTCGATCTCTACGAGTGGGACGAGGCCACCGGCAAGACGAAGCGCCTGACGAATTCACCGGGCTACGACGGCGGCGCGTTCTACAACGCCGACTGCACGGAGATCGTCTGGCGCGCGCTGCACCCGGCCGGCGAGGCGCTCGCGGAGTACAAGGCGCTGCTGGCGAAGGACCTGGTGCGCCCGCTGCACATGGAGCTGTTCCTGATGAACGCCGACGGCACGAACCAGCGCCAGATCACCTCGAATGGCGCCGCGAATTTCTGCCCCTACTTCACGCCGGACGGCAAGCGCATCCTCTTCGCCTCGAACGTGAATTCGAAGGGCTTCGACTTCGATCTCTGGCTGATCGGCAAGGACGGCCAGAACCTCGAGCGCGTCACGAGCGCCCCCGGCTTCGACGGCTTCCCCGTCTTCAGCCCCGACGGGAAGCACGTGGTGTGGGCGAGCAGCCGGGCCAAGCCGGATAGCCACGAGATGAATTTGTTCATTGCGAAGTGGGTGGATTAGGTAACAGGCGACAGGTGACGGAGTACAGGTGTCAGGACACCACCTGTCACCTGTCACCTGTCATCTGTCATCTGTCACCTTCCCCTACCGCGTCACCGTAATCCGCACCGTCGCGCTCGTGGCCGTCCCCGTGTCGTCGGTGGCGTCGGCGCGGACGTCGCCGTAGACGCCGCCGAAGAGGCGCTCGTCCTGCACCGTCTTGCGCGGGGCGAAGTGGTAGCGCAGCTCGCCGTTGGCCGGGATGCTCGTCGAGTAGCCGAGGGAGTGGATCTTGGCGGCGTCGTAGCTCTCGCTGCCGATCTTGATGCCGCCGACGGAGGCGTAGATATCGGCGGTGACGCGGTTGATCGTCAGGGAGTGGCCGCCGGTCTCGCGCACGATCACGTCGAAGGGGAAGTCATACGTGTTCCCGCTGACCTTCTGGGCCACGATCGGATTCGGCGCGACCGTCAGCGAGATCGCGCCGTGGCCGGGAACGGAGCTCGTCCGCGTCGCTCCGGGCGTTCCGGTGGAGCAGGCGCAGACGAGCAGGACGGTTGCCGCAACTGCAAAACGCTTCATGCAGCTCAGTGCTGCATCTCGCCTGCCATGGCCTGCACGACTCCGCAGGCGATGCGCGGCCCGGCGTTGCCGGACGGCTGCGACGTGAGGTCGTCGGGGTTCCCGTGCAGGATCACGGCGTGGCCGACGACCGACTTGTCGCCCGCCGTGACCGTCACCGAGTGCGTCGTGAACGTCGCCGACACCGTGCCGCTCGCGTCCGCCGTGACGTTGCCGAAGTCGCCGGCGTGATGCGACACCGCGTCGGGCGCGCCGTGCGGCATCGACATCGGGTTGAAGTGCCCGCCGGCGGCATTGCCGTTGTCGCCGCAGTCGCCCTTGTCGTGGACGTGAAAGCCGTGCACGCCGGGCGGGACGTTCTTGAGGTCGACCTTGACCTCGACCGAGCCGTCGGCCATCTGCTGGAAGTGCACCATGCCGACGGCCTGGCTGCCGCTGGTCGGATGGAGCATGGCCACGGCCATCGGACCCGGCTTCGAGGAACGGCAGGAGAGAAACACCAGGAGCAGGATCGAGACCAGCGCAAGTTTTTTCATGGCCCGAAACAATATCACTGAGACCAATTCGCGATCCGCCGCGCCAGCCCGCCCAGCCACCCGCCCGCCACGTTCTGGTAATAGAGCGACGCCCCCTTCTGCACGGCGTCGGCGAGCGACGGGTACGACGACACGAGCGAGGCCAGCTGGCCGATTTTCATCCCCTTCTTGCGGGCCACGACGATCTCCTCGATCAGCGTGGAGGCGTGCGTGCAGAGCGCGTGCGCGCCGGCGATGCGGCCGCGCTTGTCGCAGACGAACTTGACGAAGCCGCGCGCGGCGCGGTCGACGACGGCGCGGTCGACGTCGTCGAGGTCGACTTTGTAGACGCGTACGTCGCCGAGTTTTTCGCGCGCCTCCGCTTCCGTCATCCCGATGTGCCCGACCTCGGGGTCGGTATAAAGCGCCCACGGCACGTGCTCGTAGCTCACGGCGGACTTGCCGGGGAAGAGCATGTTGCGCACGAGCTTGACCGCCTCGTACGCGGCCACGTGCGTGAACTGCAGGCCGCCGTGCACGTCCCCGCAGGCCCAGACGCGCGGCACGGAGGTCTGCAGGTACTTGTCGACGGCGACGTACGACTTGTTCATCTTCAGGCCGGCCAGGTCGAGCTCTTCCGTATTGCCGCGGCGCCCCGAGGCCACGAAGATCTCGTCGGCGCGCAGCTCGGCCGACTCTCCGCTCTTCGTCTCGATGCGGATGACTTTCTTCCCGTTCTCGACGCGCACCGACTTCGCGCCCCAGCCGGTGCGGATCTCGATGCCTTCCTCTTTCAGAATGGCCCGCACGGCGGCGACGACGTCGGCGTCTTCCTTGTTGATGATCTCGTCGAGCATCTCCACGACGACGACGTCGCAGCCGAAGCGGCGGAACATCTGCGCGAACTCGATGCCGATCGCGCCGCCGCCGAGGATGACGAGCGAGTGCGGGAAGTCGTCGCGGTCGAGGAACGTGGCGTGGTCGAGGTAGCCGTGCTCTTCGAGTCCGTCGACCGGCGGCACGGCCGTGCGCGAGCCGGTGGCGATGACGATGTCCTTCGCGGCGAGCCGGCGGCCGCCGACGTTGACGGTGCCGGCGTCGACGAACGTCGCCGAGCCTTCGATGACGTCGACGCCGAGCTTGCGGAACTTCTCGGGATCGTCGTGGCGGCTGATGAGGCGGCGCCGCTCGCGCATCGACTCCATGATCGCCCGCGGCGAGACGCGCGGCTCGAGAGGCTCGAGGCCGAAGGCAGCGGCGTTGCGCATCTGATGGAGCAGCTTGGCCGAGGCCACGAGCGACTTCGTCGGCACGCAGCCGGTCCAGAGGCAGTCGCCGCCGAGCGCGGCTCGCTCGACCAAGGCCACGCGCCGGCCGAGCCGCGCACAGCCGGAGGCGGTGACGAGGCCGGCGGTGCCGCCGCCGAGAACGATGATGTCGTAGGAGGAGGGGACAGGGGACAGGTCACGGGGCACAGGTGGTTGCCCTCGCGACGGCGCGCCCTGTCCCCTGTCCCCTGTGCCCTGTCCCCTAGACATACACAGTCACCTTGCGCGTCCTGGGCCCATCGAGCTCGATGAAGTAGATCCCCTGCCACGTTCCCAGCACGAGCTTTCCGCCGCGGTACGGCCAGGTCAGCGACGTGCCGATTAGCGTGGAGAGGAAGTGCGCGTCGGAGTTGCCTTCGCCGTGCGCGAAGCGGACGTTCGGGACGAGCGCGCGCAGCGCTTTGGTGAGGTCGGCGGGGACGTCGGGGTCGGCGTTCTCGTTCACGGAGATCGCGCACGTCGTGTGCGGGACGATGATCGTGCAGAGGCCGTCGCCCTTCGTCATCGAGGCCAGGGCGCGGTTCACCTCATCCGTGACGATGACGATCTGCTCGCGCCCGGACGTGCGCACGCTGAAAGTCGACTCCTGCACGCCGGTATAATCTCAGAAACAGTTCCATGACCCTCCATTGCCTCCATTGCCGGTCGGAGATCGATCCAAAATACAAAGCCTGCCCCTTCTGCGGTGAACCGATCACCGACTTCATGCGGCGCTACGCCGACACGCCGCTCGATGGGAAGTACCAGATCCTCTCCCGCCTCGGCGTGGGCGGCATGGGCGAGGTCTACAAGGCCTTGCACATCCACCTCAACGCCCTGCGCGTGATCAAGCTGATGCGCTCGGCCGTCGCCGGCGACCAGGGCGCGCACGAGCGCTTCCTCCGCGAGGCCCGCCTGGCCACGCGCATCCATCATCCCAACGTCGCCGCCATCTACGACTTCGCCGCGCTCGACGACGTCGCGCGCTACATGGTCTCGGAG
>JBKOUP010000379.1:0-4690 GCA_046723495.1 Acidobacteriota bacterium | reverse complement strand
GCGACCGTTTCCAAACGTTCACCTTCACCATAGGGAATACCTATTAACAGCGCGCCGCTTTAGGTTCCCGTCCAACCACGCGGTACACAAGGAGAGATTCATGAAGAAGTTTCTGATTTCGATGGCAGTGGCTGCCCTCGCCCTTCCGGCGCTCGCGCAGAGCTCCGCGCCGATGCGCGTGGCGGTGATCGACGTGAACAAGGTCCTGGCGACGTCGGCCGCGGGCAAGACCGCCTCGGTGAAGCTCAAGCAGCTTCAGGATTCGAAGTTGGCTCAGGGCCAGAAGATGGACGAAGAGATCAAGGCTCTCGACAACGAGATCAACACGAAGAAGATCTCGCTCAGCGAAGAGAAGCTCGCCGACATGCAGAAGCAGCTCTCCGACAAGAAAATCGCCATGCAGCGCTTCGCCCAGGACGCCGACCGCGAGCTCGGCGAGGCCCGCGACCGCGTCATGCAGGACCTCAACACGAAGATCATGCCGGTCGTCGACCAGATCGGTAAGGAGATGGGCCTGGCGGCCATCTTCAACAAGTTCGAGTCGGGCCTGATCTACGCTTCCGAGGCCATCGACATCACCGACGTCGTCATCAAGCGCTTCAACGACGCGCAGGGTCCGGCCGCGCAACCGGCGAAGAAATAACTACAATGCGCGGCGCGAATGCCCGCCGTCCCCATCACTGAAATCGTCGCGCTCGTCGGCGGCCGCTACGGCGGCCCCGACGTGGCGCTCTCCGGCATCGCCCCCCTGGCCGAGGCCACCCCGCAGCAGCTCAGCTTCCTCGCCAATCCGAAATACGCCGCGCAGGTGGCCACCACGCGCGCCGGCGCGATCCTCGTGGCCGAGGACTACGAAGGCGGCGACGCCCGCCTCATCCGCGTCAAGAACCCCTACCTGGCCATGGCCAACGTGGCCGCGACGTGGTTTGCCACGCGCCGGGGGCCGCGCGGGATCTCGCCGCTGGCCGCGATCTCTCCGTCCGCGAAGCTGGGCAACGACGTGAACGTCGGCCCGTTCGCCACGATCGGTGACGACACGACGATCGGCGACGGCGTCACGATCTACCAGAACGTCGCCATCGCCGCCGGCTGCGCGGTCGGCGACGGCACGACGATCTATCCGCTCGTCTCGATCTACGAAGGGACCACGGTCGGCCGGCGCTGCATCCTCCACAGCGGCGTCGTCGTCGGCAGCGACGGCTACGGCTTCGCCACCGAGGGCGGACGGCATCACAAGGTGCCGCAGATCGGCAGCGTGCGCATCGAAGACGACGTGGAGATCGGCTCGAACACGACCATCGACCGCGGCACGATCGGCGAGACGGTGATCGGCGAGGGAACGAAGATCGACAACCTCGTGCAGATCGGCCACGGCGTGAAGATCGGCAAGCACTGCCTGCTCGTGGCCCAGGTCGGCATCGCCGGATCGACGGAGCTCGGCGACTCCGTCGTCGCCGCGGGACAGTCGGGCTTCGCCGGGCACCTCAAGATCGGCAGCCGCGCCCAGATCGCCGCGAAGAGCGCGGTGCTCGACGACGTCGCCGAGGGCGCAAAGGTCATGGGCTCTCCGGCCATGCCGTTCCGCGACTTCGCGCGGCGCGAGGCCACTCTGAAGCGGATGATGAAGAAGAAGGATTAGCCATGCTGCTCACCATCAACGACATCATGAAGATCCTGCCGCACCGCTATCCGATGCTGCTGGTCGACCGCGTCGTCGAGATCGACGAGGGGACGCGCATCGTCGGGATCAAGAACGTCACCGCCAACGAGCAGTTCTTCCAGGGCCACTTTCCCGGCGCGCCGGTGATGCCGGGCGTGCTCATCGTCGAGGCCATGGCCCAGTGCAGCGCGGTGCTGATTCTCCGCGGGATTCCCGACCGCGATCAAAAGCTCTTCCTCTTCGGCGGCGTCGACAAGGCCCGCTTCCGCCGCCCGGTCGTCCCCGGCGATCAGCTGCGGATGGAGTGCGAGGTCCTGCAGCGCCGCTCGAACACGGTCAAAGTCAAAGGGACGGCGACAGTCGACGGCAGCGTCGTGGCCGAGGCGGAGATGCTGAGCATCATGGTGGAGAGGCCGGCCTGATGGCGACGATTCATCCGACGGCGCTGGTCAGCCCCGACGCCGCCGTGGCCGCCGACGCCGAAGTGCGCGAGTACGCCGTCGTCGGCGCGCACGTGACCATCGGCAGCGGCAGCATCATCGGCCCGTTCACGCGCATCGACGGCCCCGTGCAGATCGGCGAGCGCAATCACTTCCTCGGCCACATCTCCTGCGGCACGCCGCCCCAGGATCTCAAGTACAAGGGCGAGCGGACGGAGCTCACGATCGGCAACGACAACGTCTTCCGCGAGTTCTGCACGCTGAACCGCGGCACCAGCGGCGGCGGCGGGCGCACAACGATCGGCTCGAACAATTACTTCATGGCTTACTCGCACGTGGCCCACGACTGCCACGTCGGCTCGAACACGATCTTCGCCAACAACGCCACGCTGGCCGGCCACGTCGAGGTCGGCGACTTCTCGACGATCGGCGCCTTCACCGCCGTCCATCAGTTCTGCCGCGTCGGCGAGCACGCCTTCATCGGTGGCGGCTCGATCTGCACGCAGGACGTGCTGCCGTTCGCGAAGACGGTCGGCAACCGCCCGGCCAAGACGTACGGGATCAACACGATCGGCCTGGAGCGCAAAGGCTTCCCGAAGGAGACGATCGAGGCCCTGCAGCGCGCCTATCGCATTCTCGTCCGCTCGCATCTGCGCCTCGAGGAGGCGTTGCAGCGGATCGAGACGGAGCTGGCGTACGTCGCCGAGGCGCAGTACCTGGTGGAGTTCGTGCGCGGCTCGAAGCGGGGATTCATCCGTTGAGAGTCGGCGTCGTCGGCACCGGCTATCTCGGACGTCTGCACGCGCGCATCCTCACGGAGATGCCGGAGGCCGAGATCGTCGGCTTCGTCGAGCCGCGCGACGACGTCGCCGCCGAGGTGGCGAAGACGCTCGGCATCGAGCGCTTCGACAACGCCGCCGCGCTGGCGAAAGAGATCGACTGCGCCGTCGTGGCCACGCCGACGACGACGCACTGCGCGATCGGCTGCGCGCTCCTCGAAGCCGGCTGCGACGTGATGATCGAGAAGCCGATCGCCGACTCGATCGACGACGCGCAGCGCCTGATCGATCTCGCCGCGAAGCACGGCCGCATCCTCCAGGTCGGCCACGTGGAGCGCTACAACCCCGCCATCACCGCCGTCGCGCCGCTGCTGCGCGACATCCGCTACGTCGAGGCCGAGCGCCTCGGCGTCTTCGTCGGGCGCTCGCTCGACATCGACGTGCTGCTCGACCTGATGATCCACGACCTCAACCTCGTGCTGTCGCTCCTCGGACAGGACGTCACGGAAGTGCGCGCCGTCGGCGTCCCCGTGCTCACCGACAAGGTCGACATCACCAACGTCCGCCTCGAGCTCGCCAACGGCGCCGTCGCCAACCTCACCGCCAGCCGCGTCTCGCAGGAGCGCGTGCGCAAGGTGCGCTTCTTCTCCAGCGAGTCGTACATCTCCGTCGACACGAAGGAGCAGGAGGTGAAGGGCTATCGCCTCAACGGCCGCTCCATCGAGCCGATCGACATCGGCATCGAGAAGAAGGAGCCGCTGCGCGCCGAGCTGGAGAGTTTCCTGGCCTGCGCGGCGCAGCGCACGCGGCCGCTCGTCAGCGGCGAGGACGGCCTGGCCGCGGTGAAGCTGGCCAAGGACGTGGCCGCGGCCATCGAACAATCGGTGAAGGCATATCGCAAATGAACATCGGGATCATCGGCGGCTCCGGCCTCTACCAGATGGAAGGACTGCGCGTGCTCGAGGAGCGCGCGCTGGACACGCCGTTCGGCGCGCCGTCGTCGCCGTACGTGATCGGCGAGATCGACGGCCACCGCGTGGCCTTCCTGGCCCGCCACGGCCGCGGTCACGTGCTGATGCCGACGGAGATCAACTACCGCGCGAACATTTTCGGTTTCAAGCTCCTCGGCGTGGAGACGATCCTCTCCGCCAGCGCCGTCGGCTCGATGAAGGAGGAGTACGCGCCGACGGATCTCGTCTTCCCCGACCAGTTCATCGACCGCACCCGCCACCGCCCCGACACGTTCTTCGGCGACGGCATCGTCGGCCACGTGTCGTTCGCCGACCCGATCTGCACGGCCGTCGCCCATGCCATGGCCGAGGCCGCGCGCGGCGCCGGCGCGCGCGTGCACGAGGGGGGGACGTACGTCTGCATCGAAGGCCCGCAGTTCTCGACGCGCGCGGAATCGAATCTCTACCGCTCCTGGGGCGTCGACGTGATCGGCATGACGAACCTGCAGGAGGCCAAGCTGGCCCGCGAGGCGGAGATCTGCTACGCGACGATGGCCCTCGTCACCGACTACGACTGCTGGCACGCCAGCGCCGAGGCCGTGAGCGTGGAGCAGGTGCTCGGCTACCTGCGCGCGAACGCGGCGATGGCCCAGCGCGTCCTGCGCGACTCGATCGCCCGCGTGGCCGCCCGCACGCGCGACTGCGCCTGCGCGACTGCGTTGCAGTTCGCGATGATCACGGATCCGGCGCACGTGCCGACGAAGCGGCGGGAGGAGCTGGCGCCGCTGATCGGGAAGTACGTGAGATAATCGGGCAATGAGTAAGGTCACGAGTAAGTACCAGGTCAGCATTCCCAAGGCG
>JBKOUP010000073.1:0-9644 GCA_046723495.1 Acidobacteriota bacterium | reverse complement strand
ACGTGGAGCAGATCAACATCACCGCCCTCGGCGATCAGAGCCAGCGGACCATCACCTCCGACTTCGTGGCCAAGACGTTCGTCTACGTCGAGCCGAAGGAGCCGGAGAAGACGGGGAACGAGAAGAAGAAACCATGATCCGGCCGATGCGCATCGCCATTCCGCTGCTCGTCATCGTCGCGGCCATCGCCGCGGCGGTGGCGCAGCCTGCCAAGCCGCCGGCGAAGACGTCGACGACGGGGAGCACGGCCACGACGACGGCCACGGCCACGACGACGGCCGCGACGGACACGGGCATCCAGCAGAGCCTGCAGGAAATCCTCGAGGAGCCGAACGCCCCCGAGGCCTACCACTACGATCCGCAGGGGCGCCGCGATCCGTTCCAGTCGCTGATCGGTCCCGCGCCGAAGCTGCAGCCGGGACAGCGGCCCGCGGGATTGCCGGGCTTCCTCATCGACGAGATCAAGCTGCAGGGCATCGTGCGCACGCGCGAGCAGGGGCTGGTGGCCATGGTGAACGGCCCCGACAACAAAGGCTATCTAATGAAGGTCGGCCAGAAGGTGCTGGACGGCGAGGTCATTCGCATGACGCAGTCGTCCGTCGTTTTCCGGCAGGAAGTCAACGATCCGACTCGCATCGAACGATTCCGTGAGGTGGTCAAAGACCTTTCCCCCGAGGCGAAGAAACCATAGGTGGTGGGAGTGCGGGAGGGTTGTGTGATGGCGAAGGTGGGAAGTATGAGAAGAAAGCGAATCGCGCTGATCGCAAGTCTGCTTCTGGTGACGGGAGCGGCGAGTGCCTCGTGGAGACATAAAGGGGATCGTCCCGCCGAGGCGGCCGCGCCAGCGGCCATGACGCTCAACGCTATCGAGCTCGAGTCCACCCCCACTGCGCGCCTCCTCCTCCGCACCAGCGGCACGCCTGCGTACACCTCCTACAGCCCCGCTCCCGACACGTTCGTGATCGATCTCTCCAATGCCTCGAAAGCAGCCACGGTGGCCATGCCGCCGCTGCTGCCGGCCGGCGTCACGGCCATCACGGCCGACGACGTGACGGAGATGGGGACGCGCCTCACGCGCGTGACCGTGAAGCTCGCGCAGCCTGCCGCGCTGCAGGCCACGGCCGAGGATCATACGGTGGCGGTGGCGCTGCCGGTGGTCGCGGTGGCCGAGGCGCCCGCTTCGCCAGTGCCCCCGCCCGTGCCTGTGCCCGAGCCGACGAAGACGGTCGAGGAGCCGGTCGTGAAGGCCGAGCCGATCCCCAGCGGCGAGACGCCGCAGAGCCGGCCGGCGGAGACGCCGGCGCGACTGACAGCGAGAACCTTGAAGTCCGTGACGATGTCCGGCAACGCCGTGCACATCGCCGCTGACGGCGACGTGGCGTACAACGCGTTCAATCTCGAGAAGCCGTCGCGCATCGTCATCGACCTGAACGGCGTCACCGACAAGGTGGCCAAGAAGGCCATCAACGTTGCCGGTCCGGTGGTGAAGAAGATCCGCGTCGCGCAGTTCAAAGGCGGCCCGGATCCGGTCACGCGCGTCGTCCTCGACCTCGGCGCCAAGAGCGCCTACAAGGTCGCCAAGGACGGCAACGATCTAGTCGTGACCTTCGCCGAGGGCGAGGTCGTCGCGCAGGCGCCGCCGCCCGCCGCCCCGCCCACGCCCGCGCCCGCGCCGCCCGTGCAGGTCGCCGAAGAGGTCAAGAAGCCCGAGCCGAAGCCCGAGCCGAAGCCGGAGCCGGCGAAGGCGCCCGACGTGAAGCCGGCGGAGATCACCGCGCAGGTGCCGGTGATCGCCGAGCACGTCCCCGAAAAGGCGCCGGAGACGAAGCCCGAGTGGAAGATGCCGGAGAAGCGGGCCAAGAGCGTGATCCGCAGCCCGCAGCAGACGTCCGCGCCGGCGAATGCCAAGAGGACCGTGACGACGGCGACGTCGGAGGACGTCTTCAGCGACGCCCAGCAGAACCTGCCGACGCTCGGCTCGCAGCAGCCGCCGACGTCGTTGCCGACGCTCGGCAGCGCGGCCCAGACCGCGGCCGCGGGCGGGCGCCAGCTCACGCCGGGCGAGCGCGTCTACACCGGCGAGCCGATCTCGCTGAGCCTCAAGGATGCCGACCTGAAGGACGTCATCCGCACCTTCGCCAACCTGACCGGCTTGAACATCGCCGTCGATCCGGGCGTGAACGGCTCGGTCACGGTCGACTTCAACGACGTGCCGTGGGACCAGGCCCTCGACATCATCCTCCGCCAGAACAACCTCGGCTACACGCTGCAGGGCAACGTCATGCGCGTCGGCACGCTGTCGCGCCTCTCCGAGGAAGCGGCGGCCAGCCGCAAGCTCGTCGAGGAGCAGCGCCTCAACGTGCCGCTGCGCACGGTCAGCTACAAGCTCTCCTACGCGAAAGCCAGCGACGTGGCCAGCCTGCTGCGCGACGTGGCCTCGCCGCGGGCCCGGGTCATCATCGACCAGCGCACGAACCAGCTCATCATCAGCGAGATCCCGGCCTACCTCGAGACCATGCGCGCGCTCATCGACTCCGTCGACGTGCCGACGCGGCAGGTGGTCATCGAGGCCCGCATCGTGGAGACCTCGAAGTCCTTCATCCAGCAGTACGGCTTCCAGTGGGGCTTCGCCGGGACGATGGATCCGTCGCTCGGCACCGGCACCGGCCTGGTGTTCCCGAACCGCGTCGACTTCGTCGGCGGTCCGTTCGACTTCGGTCCCGGCGTTCCCGTGCTGACGTTCCACATGGCCAACGTGCTCGGCACGTTCAACCTCGACCTCGAGCTCAACGCCACCGAGACCGAGGGCCTGACCCGCGTCGTTTCCGCGCCGCGCGTGCAGACGCAGGACAACGTGTCGGCGGAAATCCAGAGCGGGTTCCAGATCCCGTACCAGACGCGCATCAACTTCACCACGACCGTGGCCTACGTCGACGCCACGCTGCGCCTCTCCGTCCTCCCGCAGATCACCGAAGCGGGAACGATCATCATGGACATCAACGTCCAGAAGAACGAGCCGGCCACCGGCCTGGCGGTGGAGGGAGGCGCTGGCACGCCGCTGTCGACGCGCACGGCGCACACGAAGCTGATGGTGCGCGACGGCGGCACGGCCGTGATCGCCGGCATCTATCAGACGAAGGAAAACAACGCCCAGTCCCGGATGCCGTTCCTGTGGCAGATCCCGGTGATCGGGAACCTGTTCAAGACGCACAACATCAGCACGTCCCACGACGAGCTGATGATCTTCATCACGCCGCGAATCGTGCGGTCGTTGTAGGGAGGGTGGCATGACCAGAAGAATTGCAGCCGCGGTGATGGCGGCGCTCGCGAGCGCGGCAATGCTCGCGTGCAAGGAATCCAACCGCCAGAGCTCGCCGGTGACGCTCGTCGTCACCACGGCGCAGAATCTGCAGCGGATCGATCTGAAGCCGGGAGCGACGAACTGCGACCAGACCCTCGGCACCGTGACGATCAAGAACATCCTGATCCAGAACACGCAGCCGCCTCCCAACCTCCCCACCAACTCCACCCTCGACGACGTGAAGGTCACCTCGTACCGCATCTCCTACGTGCGCACCGACGGCGGCACCAGCATTCCCGCCCCGTTCACGCGCGCCATCTCCATCACCGTGCCGCTCAACGGCAGCGGCGAGCTCGGCACGTTCCTGGCCTTCCAGCCCGACGCGCTGTCGCAGGCGCCCTTCGCCGCGCTCCTGCCGCAGAACGGCGGGCGGGACCCGCAGACGGGACGCGCCGTCGTGCAGATGAACATCATCCTGGAAGTGTTCGGCGAGACGCTCGCCGGCGAGCGGGTCTCGGGGTCGACCACCGTTCCCCTCGACTTCTGCTACGACTGCTCGGGCTGCGCTTAGGAGCCTCCTATGAAAACGACACTGCCGCGCATCCTGCTGATCACCCTGGCCGCCCTGCTGGTCTTCTCCATGGCCGGCTGCAAGAGCGAGTCGTCGCCGACTTCGCCGCCGAATACGTCGACCGTGCCTCCCGGCGGCGGCGTGACGCCGCCCGCGGGCGCCACGATCACGCTCTCCGTCTCGAACCCCACTCCGCTCGTCAGCTCGAGCGTCGTCGTCACCGCCACGGTGACGTCGGGCGGACAGCCGGTGCCTGATGGCACGGCCGTGCAGTTCACGACGACGGGCGGCATCTTCACCGACACAGGCCTGAACAACACCATCCGCACGACCACCGGCGGCGTGGCCAAGGCCACGCTGACGTCGTCGACCGCCGCCACCGACACGATCACGGCAGCGGTGAACAACGCCTCGAAGACGATCCAGGTGACGTTCACGACGCAGCCGACGCCGATTATTCCGCCGAGCACCGCGCCGATCATCTCGACGGTCTGCCTCGCCAACCAGGCGGGCTGCGTCACCATCGGCCTTCCCACGGGCGGCCAGCAGTTGGTGATCACCGGGAAGAATTTCCGCGCGCCGGTGAAGGTGATCTTCGATCCCGGCAATGGCCAGGCCCCGAAAGAGGGGTTCCCCGTTTCCGTCACCGACACGCAGATCATCGTCGTCACGCCGGCCTTCGACATCACCACCGGCCAGCAATTGCCGGTGACGATCACGGTGATCGACGAGGCCGGAACGACGAACGAGCAGAGTGTGTCGAAGGCAGCCGCGTTTACATACCAGCTGACGATCCTCACCCCAGTGGTCCGCACGCTCTCGCCGACGTCCGGCCCCATCGACGGCGGCACGCGCATCGCCATCATCGGCGACGGATTCCAGGCCCCCGTGCAGGTCTTCTTCGGCTCCGCCGAGGCGCAGGTGCTGAAGGTGACGTTCAACCAGATCGACGTGATGTCGCCGACCGCGCGCGACACGTCGCCGGACGGCTCGGCGGCCGTGACCGGTCCGGTCGACATCAAAGTCCGCAACGTCGGCTCGGGCAAGGAAGTGACGTTCCCGGCCGGCTTCCGCTACATCGCCAAGATGGTGATCACCGCCGTCCATCCGCTGTCAGGACCGTCGACCGGCGGCACCGACGTCACCATCGACGGGGTCGGCTTCACCGATCCGGTCGTGGTGACGGTGGCCGGCTTCCAGGCGCAGCCGATCCGCGTTTCCGGCACGCAGATTCTCGTGCGGACGACGTCGACGGGCGCGCCCTGCGGCTCGGCTACCGGGCCGGTGACGGTCACGAATGTCGACAACGGCGATTTCTTCAGCTCGACGTCGATGGGCATCCCCGCCACCTTCGCCTACATCCCCATCCTGCCGCTGATCACCAACGTCTCGCCGACGGCCGTGGCTTTGGGCGGCTCGGTCAACGTGACGGTGCAAAACCCCGGCATCGGACCGCTCGGCAACGCCATCATCACGTTCAAGGTCAACGACGTTCAGACCACGGCCACGCCGCAGCAGATCACCAACGGTTTGGGCGCGCAGGTGTTCTCGGTCGTGGTGCCGTCGACGCTCACGTTCCCGACGGTGTCGTGCACGGCCACGACCGGTTCGGGGAATCCGATCACCGGCACGCAGCTCGGTCCGATCATCGCGTCGCTCACGTTCACCAACATCACGACGGGCTGCACGGCCACGCTGCCGAACGCGTTCACGATCAACGCGCCGACGACGAATCCCTGCGTGACGCCGCCGGTCGCGCTGGTCACGAACCCGACCCCGCCGAACTGCGCCATCGCTCCGTCCGCCAAGGTGGGCACGACCTCGACGACGACGATCACCATCAAGAACGACGCCCCGGCGAACGGGCAGACGCTGGTGATCGGCAGCGCGACCATCGGCGGAGCGAACGCCGCCGACTTCACGATCGCTCCCCCGCCGCCGGTCTCGGTGCCGGCGACGACCACGACGAACTTCACCGTCAGCTTCACGCCGAGCGCGCTCGGAGCGCGCAGCGGGACCGTGACGTTCACGACGAACGACCCCGCGCATCCGACCGTGACGGTCTGCTTGCAAGGGACAGGGACACCGTAAGAAGGACCACGTTTCAAGCGCAGCGAGCCGCCCCTTCGGGGGCGGTTCGTTTCTGGAGATAGAATTCGGCGGCCATGGCACCCCCGGCAAGCAATCCGAAGATCGAGGAGCTTCGGTTCCGGCTGAAAGCCGATCCGAAGAGTCGTCTGTTCTATCCGCTCGCCGAGGAGCTGCGGAAGGTGGGCGCGTGGACCGAGGCCGAGCAGATGCTGCGCACCGGCCTCACGTACCATCCCGCCTACCTCTCCGCCTGGGTCTCCCTCGGCCGCGTCACGCGCGAGCAGGGGAAGAACGACGACGCCATCGAGGCGCTGTCGCGGGCGCTGCAGATCGATCCCGGCAACGTCGTGGCCGCGCGCCTGCTCGCCGACAGCTATTACGCGAGCGGCGAGAAGGTCGAAGCAATCAAGAAGTACAAGCTCGTGCACGCGCTGATGCCGTCGGACAACGACGTCGAGGCGATGATCGAGCGGCTCGAGCACGAGCTCGCGCCCCCGATCGCTCCGAGCGTGAGCGAGGAGCCCGGGTGGGCGGACGGCGCGATGCCCGAGCCCCCTGTCACTCCGAGCGTGAGCGAGGAGCCTGGGTGGGCGGACGGCGCGACGCCCGAGCCCGAGGAGCCCCCCTTCGTCGAAGAGCCGCCATCGTCCGCCGAGGAAGCCATCCTCACCGCCGACGTCGAGCCGATGCTCGTCGCGCACGACGAGAGCCCATTCGAGGAGCCGGTCGCCGACTTCACCGCCGCAGCCGTGGAGATCGAAGCCCCCGAGGGCATCCACATCGAAGACGCTCCGCTCGCCGCCGAGACGCCGACGCCGTGGAGCGAGGAAGAGCCGGCCGATGTCTTCGCCCCCGCCGAGGAAGAGGCGCCGCCCGCCCCCGAACCGACCGACACCGTCACGATGGCCGACCTCTACGCGCGCCAGGGCCTCGTCGCCGATGCCCGGCGCATCTACGAGTCGATCCTGCAGCGCGAGCCGCACAACGACGCCGTGCGCGCGAAGCTCGCGGCGTTGTCCGGCGACGGCAAGGCCAAGAAGGTTGCCCGTCTCGAGGAATGGCTCTCGAAAGTGGGGAGGCGCGAGGTGAGCCATGTTTAAGGAAGTCCTGCAGGGCATCCGCGACCGCGTCGAAGGGGCGCTCGCCATCAGCCTCATCGGCCTCGACGGCATCGCCGTCGAAACGATCCAGTCCGACTCTGTGCCGCTCGATATCATGGGGGCGGAGTTCGGCGGCTTCGTGAAGTCGGTCCGCCTTTCGAATACCGATCTCCACGCCGGCGACGTGCTGCAGTTCGCGCTCGTCACCGAGAAGTACATCACGTTCCTCTCGGCGATCACGCCGGAGTACTACGTCCTGCTCGTCATGAGCCCCGAGGGCAACTACGGGCGGGCGCGATTCGAGCTGGAAAAGGCGAAGCATCTGCTTCGAGACGAGCTGGTCTGAGGTAGCGATTTGAACCTGAAAGAGATTTTGGAGCTGATCGACAAAGTGGCCGAGCGCGGCATCGCCGCTGTCGAGGTCGAGCAGGCCGGGACGCGGCTGCGCATCGAAGGAAAGCTCGCCCCGCCGCAGCAGGTCATCCACACGGCGCCGGCCGCGCCGATGATGCCGATGCAGATGGCGCAAGCAGCGCCGGCCCCCGCAGCCGAGGCCCCGCCCGCCGCCCCCGTCCCGGAGGCCGACAGCGAGGCCGGGCTGCACATCGTCACCTCGCCGATCGTCGGCACGTTCTACCGCTCCCCCAACCCGGAGTCGGAGCCGTACACGAGCGTCGGCGACCACATCTCCAAGGGGAAGGTTCTTTGCATCATCGAGGCGATGAAGCTGATGAACGAGATCGAGTCGGACGTCGACGGCACCATCGTCCGCATCTATCCGCAGAACGGGCAGCCGATCGAGTACGGCGAGAAGCTCTTCGCGGTGAGGCTGTAGCCGCGCGATGATCTCGAAAGTCCTGATCGCCAATCGCGGCGAGATCGCCCTGCGCATCATCTACGCCTGCAAGGAAATGGGGATCAAGACGGTGGCCGTGCATTCCGAGGCCGACCGCGACGCCCTGCACGTCCGCTACGCCGACGAGGACGTCTGCATCGGCCCGGCCGTCTCCCGCCAGAGCTACCTCAGCATCTCCTCGATCATCGCCGCCGCGGAGATCACCGGCGCCGACGCCATCCATCCCGGCTACGGGTTCCTGGCCGAGAACGCGCACTTCGCGGAGATCGCCAGCGAGTGCCGCCTGACGTTCATCGGGCCGTCGCCGCAGGCCATCCGCCTCATGGGCAACAAGGCCCAGGCGCGCGAGACGGCCAAGAACGCCGGCGTGCCGATCCTCCCCGGCAGCGACGGCCCGGTGAAGACGTTGGTCGAGGCGCAGGATGTGGCGCGCGAGATCGGCTTCCCGGTGATCCTCAAGGCCTCGGCCGGCGGCGGCGGACGAGGGATGCGCATCTGCGGCAACGAGCTCGATCTGCAGAGCGCCTTCGAGGCCGCCCGCAGCGAGGCCGAGCGCGCCTTCGGCTCGGCGGACGTGTACATCGAGAAGTACCTCGAGCACCCACGCCACATCGAGATCCAGGTGTTCGGCGACATCCACGGCCGCGTGGTGGCCTTGGGCGAGCGCGATTGCTCGATCCAGCGCCGCCATCAGAAGCTGATCGAGGAGTCGCCGTCGCCGGCGCTCACGCCGGAGCTGCGCGCCGAGATGAGCGCCGCCGCGGTGCTGCTCTGCGAAGCCGTGAATTACGTGAACGCCGGCACGATCGAGTTCCTCTTCCAGGACGGCCGCTTCTATTTCATGGAGATGAACACGCGCATCCAGGTCGAGCACCCGGTGACGGAGGAGGTCACGGGCATCGACCTGGTCAAGGAGCAGATCCGCGTGGCCTCGGGCGAGCCGCTGACCGTGCCCCGCGGCGACTTCCGCCTGCGCGGCCACGCCATCGAGTTCCGCATCAACGCCGAGGACCCGCGCACGTTCGCCCCGAACCCCGGCAAGATCCGCGAGTTCCACGTCCCCGGCGGCCCCGGCGTGCGCGTCGACACGGCCGCCTACCGCGACTACGTCGTCCCCCCGCACTACGACTCGCTGATCGCCAAGCTGATCGTGAAGGGAAAGGACCGCGCCGAGGCCATCGCCCGCGGCCGCCGCGCCCTGGAGCTGTTCATCGTCGAGGGGGTGAAGACGTCGATTCCGCTGCACCGCGCCATCACGGACGACCCGCGTTTCATCAGCGGCGACTTCTCGACGCGGTTCATGGAATCGTTCAGCTGGTAGGAGAGTCCCGGCGGCCACAAGCGCAATCCATGGACATCGCATCGAGTCCGGATCCTGTCGATGACGCCATCCATGGACATCGAAGTGTGTTCCGAGCCACTCCCTCACGACATCCATGGACATTCGAGCGTGTCCGGAATCACCGATCACGCCATCCATGGACATTAACTTGTCGCTGAAGGTCGCGATCGCAACATCCATGGACTTTTGCTCACGTCCGGAACCTTCGATCACGACATCCATGGACACATGAATCCGCTCGAGCATGGGAATCGCGTGATCCATGGGCATCGGAATTCGTCGAAGTGCCAACGTACAAGTGATCCGTGGACATCAGCACCGCTCCGAGGAGAGGACATGACACGAAGAGCAGGCATCGATCGAGACGCTGCAAGCTTCGGCCG
>JBKOUP010000266.1:0-9927 GCA_046723495.1 Acidobacteriota bacterium | reverse complement strand
GTCGTAGTCCTCGCAGAGCAGGTCGACGATTTTTCCCTTCCCTTCGTCGCCCCACTGCGTACCGAGCACGGCCAGATTGCGCATCGCGGCGCGGATGATACAGGACTTACTTCTTGGCCGGTCCCGGATACGACAGGTCCGGCCGGTACCATCCCTCGCGCGTCTCCAGCCGGCGCGTGATCGCCAGCGCGCGGGCCTGCAGCGGGCGGATGTCGTTGCCGAGCGTGGCGTTGATTTTCTCGTCGTTGCTGGCCCAGTCGGCGGGGCTCTTGGCCGCGATGGCCGCCACGAGCAGCGGCAGGTCGTTTCCGTTCATGGGCAGGTAGATCGTGAAGCCGTCGGCGATGTTCTTGGCCTTGAACAGCGCCGCGTAATCTTTCGCCACCTGCTCCGCCTCCGACTCCTTGCCGGGGACGACGTAATAGAACTGCCAGCGCACATAGACCTGCTCCTCCGGCTTCAGGCGCGGCGTGGCCGGCATGTACGACAGATCGTCGCGGCGCATGGCCAGGATCCTGTTGTACGACGACATCGTCCCCACCGAGCGCGCGTCGAAGTCCTTCATCTTGTCCTTGCCGAGCTTGTCGGGGATCGACATCCAGGCGTTGAACATCGTCTCGTAGCCGGCCAGCCCTCCCTGCAGGCGCGAGACGAAGAGGTAGTGGAAGTCGGGCGTCATGAACGTGGTGAAGGCGATGTTCGGGTCGTTGATGTTCTTGGCGGCCAGCGCGCCGAGGAACTCCTTGGTCAGGCCCTCGTAGCGGGCCACCATCGACGGCGGCACGACCTCCTCGTCGACGGTGATGAACGTCGGCTTCGGCGGGGCGGGCTGAGCCAAGACGGCCAGAGGCAATGCGAGCAGAGCCAGGGCGAGGACGGTACGTTTCATGCGTTCCTCCTGATAGACTTTTGATCGTGAGCAGCGTTCCCGTTTACACACCTACGCCCGTCACGGCCGATCGGTTCATCGACGGCATCCGCGAGCTGTCGCACGGCGTGATCACCAAGCAGGGCATCTACGACTACCTCGTCGCCTGGGAGATCCGCCGCGACGAGCTGGAGCGCTACAAGCAGTGGCTGCCCGACCGGCACACGCGCAACAAGATCTTCCGCAACGACCTCATCGAGGTGATGCTCATCTGCTGGCCCGTCGGCGCGGTCACGCCGCTGCACACGCACAACGGCCAGCTCGGCTGGATGACGATGATCGAGGGGAAGCTTCTCGTCGACAACTTCCGCAAGATCGACTGCAACCGCCCCGAGAACCAGCAGGTCGTGGGCATGGACTGCCTGGCCGGGGCCACGCGCATCGAGATGAAGCACCTCGGCACGGAGCTCTGCGTCCCCGGCGGCCCGCTCAATACCGTCGACAAAACCCAGACCATCCACCGCATCAAGAACCTCGCCGAGTGGAACGAGCCCGCCGTCAGCATGCACATCTACTCGCGCCCGATCGATTCCTGCGTGGTGTTCGACGTCGAGGCGGGGCGGTGTTTTCGGCGGGATCTGAAGTACGACAACGAATAAACCAGAAACCAGAAACCAGAAACCAGAAACCAGAAGGAGCGCAGCATTTCTGGTTTCTGGTTTCTGGTTTCTAGTTTTCACGCCAGGAGCACAACCCGTCATGTCTTTACTGAACACCCTTGCCTCAGAGCTCGACCAGATGGCGCAAGCCGGCACCCTCAAACGGGAGCTCGAACTTTCGTCGCCGCAGGGTCCCGTCGTCCAGATCGAAGGCCGCGGCGAGGTCATCATGCTCACCTCGAACAACTACCTCGGCCTGGCCGATCACCCGGCCATCGTCGAGGCGGCGGAGAAGGCCGAGCGCGACTTCGGCTACGGCCTGGCCTCGGTGCGCTTCATTTGCGGAACGCAGACGATCCACCGCGAGCTCGAGCAGCGCATCGCGACGTTCTTCGGCACCGAAGACGCCATCCTCTACGGCTCGTGCTGGAACGCGAACGAGGGACTCTTTCAAACCGTCGCCCAGGAAGAGGACGCCATCATCTCCGATGAGCTGAATCACGCCTCCATCATCGACGGCGTGCGCCTGGCCAAGGCGCGCAAGGAGCGCTACAAGAATCGCGACCTCGACGACCTCCACGGCAAGCTCCATGCGACGAAGGACGCGCGCAACCGCTTGGTCATGACCGACGGCGTCTTCTCGATGGAGGGCTCGCTCGCGCCGCTGCCGGAGCTGGTCGACATGTGCCGCGAGCACGAGGCCTTCTTCGTCGTCGACGACTCTCACGGCACCGGCGTCCTCGGCGCGACCGGGCGCGGCACGGCCGAGGAGCTCGGCGTCTTCGGGAAGATCGACGCCTACACCTCGACGCTCGGCAAGGCCCTCGGCGGCTCGCACGGCGGCTTCACCACAGGGCCGAAGACGCTCATCGACTACCTGCGCCAGAAGTCGCGTCCCTACCTCTTCTCGAACACGCTGCCGCCCGCCGTCGTCATGGGCTCCCTGGCGGCGTTCGACCTGCTGGAGAAGGACACGAGCTTCGTGGCCCGCCTGCGCGAGAACACCGCGTACTTCCGCGCCGCCCTGAGCGCGCGCGGCGTGAAGGTGCGCGAGGGCATCCATCCCATCGTGCCGATCCTCATCGGCGATACGGCCAAGGCCATCGCCATGTCGGCCGAGCTCCTCGACCGCGGCGTCTACGTCTCCGGCTTCGGCTACCCGGTCGTGCCGCAGGGAGCGGCACGGCTGCGCTGCCAGATCAGCGCCGCGCACACGCGCGCGCATCTCGACACGGCCATCGACGCGATCGTGAGCCTGGCCGAGGCGTACGGCGTGCTGGCCAGCGCGTAATGCGCGTCCTCGTCTTTGGCGGCACGCAGTTCATGGGCCCGTACGTCGTGCGCCAGCTCCTCGCGCGCGGCCATGACGTGACGCTCTTCCATCGCG
Source organism: Acidobacteriota bacterium (assembly GCA_046723495.1). Classification (GTDB taxonomy): domain Bacteria; phylum Acidobacteriota; class Thermoanaerobaculia; order Gp7-AA8; family Gp7-AA8; genus DATDFB01. Next base: position 7,013 of record JBKOUP010000266.1, on the reverse strand, counting down.
GCGAGCACGAGGCCCTGCCCGAGGTGCGCCACGTCCACGGCGACCGCGCGCGCATCCCGCACGACCTCGAGCCCGACCTCGTCATCGACATGTGGTGCATGACCGAGGCGCACGCGGCGGCGGCGAAGGAGCGCTTCGACGGCGTGCGCACCGTCGTCCTGAGCAGCGGCGACGTCTACCGCAACTACGACGGCCTGCAGCGGCGCTGGCCCGGTCCGCCCGATCCGGCGCCGCTCGGCGAGGATGCGCCGCTGCGCGAGGAGCTCTACCCATATCGCGACAAGGCCGCGCAGCTCGGCGAGTGGGTTCGCGAGTACGACAAGATCCTCGTCGAGCGCACCCTGGCCGGCCCGCGAACGACGATCCTGCGCATGCCCGCGGTCTACGGCCCGAACGACGCCCAGCGGCGCTTCTACGACTGGATCGAGGCCATGCGCCGCGGCGACGAGGTCATCGCCATCGACGAGGCCATGGCGACGTGGCGCTGGACGCGCGGCTACGTCGCCAACTGCGCCGACGCCGTCGTCCAGGCCGCCTTCGACGAGCGCGCGGCCGGGCGGACGTACAACGTCGGCGAGCCGGACACTCCCACGGACGAGGAGTGGCTGCGTTTGTTAACGGCCATTTACAAATGGCCCGGCCGCGTCGAGCGCCGCCCCGGCCTGGCTCCGCCGCTCGACTTCCGCTTCCATCTCCACACCGACACCCGCCGCATCCGCGACGAGCTCGGCTGGCGCGAGCACATCTCGCGCGCCGAGGCCCTGGGGATGACACGCTGACCGCAAACCGTTAAAGTCGTCCGAGGTTCAGCAATTGCGTCCAGCACCGACCACCACCCACGCCGCGGCCACGCGGAGCTTCGTCCATCTGCGCGAGGGTATCGAGGCCTTCCTCCGCTACGCCCGCGGCAGCGTCTGGAAGGAAGCGTCCATGCACGAGAAGCTGCAGGCGCTCTCCGTGGCCGTGCGCCGGCCGGCCCTCGATGCCATGCGCGAGAGCGAGCGCCGTTATCAGGAGCAGGACGCCAAGCGGCTCTACTACCTCTCCATGGAATTCCTCATGGGCCGGGCCCTCGGCAACAACCTCACGAACCTCGGCCTCTACGACGACGCCAAGTCGATCATCGCCGAGCTCGGCGCCGACCTCGAGGAGATCGCCGCGCTCGAGCCCGACGCCGCGCTCGGCAACGGCGGTCTCGGGCGCCTCGCCGCGTGTTTCCTCGATTCGCTCGCGACGCTCGACATGCCCGGCTTCGGCTACGGCATCAACTACGAGTTCGGCCTCTTCCGCCAGACCTTCGTCAACGGCTTCCAGCACGAGAAGCCCGACCATTGGCTCGACAGCGGCGGCTCGCCGTGGCTCATCGAGCGCACCGACGACGTCATCCACGTCCCCGTCTACGGCTCCATCGCCCACACCAGCGCCGGCGGCGTTTACCGCCCGGCGTGGGTCGACTTCAAGGAGATCATCGGCGTCCCGCACGACATGCCCATCGTCGGCTACGGCGGGCAGACCGTGAACGTCCTCCGCCTCTTCAGCGCCCGCTCCTCGGACGACTTCGACATCGGCATCTTCAACGCCGGCGACTACATCTCCGCCGTGCAGCACAAGATCAACACCGAGGCCATCACCAAGATCCTCTATCCGTCCGACTCCGTCGACCGCGGGCGCGAGCTGCGCCTCCTGCAGGAGTACTTCCTCGTCGCCTGCGCCGTGCGCGACATCCTGCGCCGCTATCGCCAGACCCACCACTCCTTCGACGACTTCGCGGAGAAGATCGCCATCCAGCTCAACGACACCCATCCCGCGCTCACCGTCGCGGAGCTGATGCGGGTCTTCATCGACGAGCTCGGGCTGCCGTGGGAGCTGGCCTGGACCATGACCGTGAAGACGTGCGGGTACACGAACCACACGCTGCTGCCCGAGGCGCTGGAGCGGTGGCCGTTCGAGCTGATGGAGCGCGTCCTGCCGCGGCATCTGCAGATCATCGGCGAGATCAACCGGCGGCTGTTGCTCGAAGTCGAGCGCCGCTTTCCCGGCGACATGGCCATGGCCCAGCGCGTCTCGATCTTCGAGGAAGGCGACCGCCGCAACGTGCGCATGGCCAACCTGGCCATGACCGGAAGCCACAGCGTCAACGGCGTGGCCGCGCTGCACTCGGAGCTGGTGAAGACGACGCTCGCCCCCGACTTCTACAAACTCTGGCCGGAGCGCTTCAACAACAAGACCAACGGCGTCACGCCGCGGCGCTGGCTGCTCAACGCCAACCGGCCGCTGGCCTCGCTGATCACGAAAGCGATCGGCGACGGCTGGATCCGCGACCTCGGCGAGCTGCGCCGCCTCGAGCTCTTCGCCGACGACGGCGCGCTGCTCGAGCGCCTCGACGGCGTGAAGAGCCGCAACAAGCTCGCCCTGGCGAAGCTCACGCGCGACCTCGCCGGCATCGACGTCGATCCGGAGTCGATGTTCGACGTGCAGGTCAAGCGCATGCACGAGTACAAGCGGCAGCTGCTGAACATCCTCCACGTCGTGGCCCGCTACTGGCGCATCGTCGAGGACGGCGTTACCCCGCTCGTGCCGCGCACCTTCCTCTTCGCCGGCAAGGCCGCGCCGGGCTACTTCATGGCCAAGCTGATCATCAAGCTGATCCACTCCGTCGGCGAGGTCGTGAACGCGGAGCCGCGCACGCGCGACTGGCTGCGCGTCGTTTTTCTTCCCGACTACCGCGTCAGCCTGGCCGAGGCCATCATCCCGGCGGCGGAGCTGAGCGAGCAGATCTCCACGGCCGGGAAGGAGGCGTCGGGGACCGGCAACATGAAGCTCGCTCTGAACGGCGCGCTCACCATCGGCACGCTCGACGGCGCGAACATCGAGATCCGCGACGAAGTCGGCGCCGAGAACATCTTCATCTTCGGCTTGAAGGCGGACGAAGTCGCGGACCTGCTGGCGAACGACGGCTATCGCCCCGAGGAGTACCTCGCCGAGGACGCCATCCGCCGCGTCGTCGACACCATTGCCGCCGGCCACTTCTCGCGCGGCGACAAAGACATCTTCCGTCCCATCGTGGCCAAGCTCACCAGCGCGCGCGACGAGTACGTCCACCTCGCCGACCTCGCGCCGTACATCGCCGCGCAGGAAGGGGTCGACGAGGTCTACGTCGACCGCGGCGCGTGGCGGCGCAAATCGCTGCTGAACATCGCCAGGATGGGGAAGTTCTCGTCCGACCGCGCCATCGCCGAGTACGCGCGGGAGATCTGGGGGATCCGGCCGGCGGTGGTTGGGAACTTTGCGCAGGTGATCTAACTGCAGGGCGCAGGGCGCAGGGGGCAGGGCGCAGATGATATTCTTGCAGATGCACGTGCCTCGGCAAGACAACCACCTGCGCCCTACCCCCTGCGCTCTGCGCCCTCAGATCAATTCTTGACCCTCAACCCGGGTCAAAAATCTTCCCCTGACCCACCCTCACCGCGCTAACTCATTGATTCTACTTGCCGCTGCGAATGGCAGTGCCCTTGCCTTCCTTGCCCGCCTGCCCGGACGAATAGAAAGGAAGAATCGATGCACCCACGTCTCTCTCGGACCTTGATCCTGATCCTCGTCCTGCTCCTGGCGGCCGGCGCCGTCTTCGCCGCCAACCCTCACAAGCGCAACGTCGACGACAACGACACCGTCGTTCTCTACGGCAACACGCATCCTCTCGCCAATCCGCAGAACGACCGCGGGCCGGCGGACAACAACATGAAGCTCGAGCGCATGATCCTCGTCCTCAAGCCGCGCGCCGGCGCGAAGGACAACGTCGACCGTCTCCTGGCCCAGCTTCACGACCCCAGCTCACCGCAGTACCACCAATGGCTCACGCCGGCGGAGTACGGCGCACGCTTCGGCATCGCCGACGATGACCTCGCCGAGGTTCAGGCGTGGCTGGCGCGGGGCGGCTTCGCCGTCGACGAGATCGGCAACGGCCGCGGCTGGATCAACTTCAGCGGCACCGTCGGCCAGGTCGAGCGCACCTTCAAGACCCAGATCCACAAATTCGACGTCGGCGGCAAGATCCACACTGCCAACGCCAAGGACCCATCGATCCCGCGCGCGCTCGCCGACGTCGTCGGCGGCGTCGTCACTCTGCACGACTTCGGCCGCCATCCGATGAACCACGGCTTCAAGCCCGTGCCGGAGTACACCAGCGGCACGAGCCACTACGTGGCCCCGGCCGACTTCGCGAAGATCTACAACGTCAACCCGCTCTACACCGCCGGCATCAACGGCAGCGGGCAGACCATCGCCATCGTCGGGCGCACCGACATCGCCCTCGGCGACGTGCAGTACTTCCGCAGCTTCTTCGGCCTCGTTGCCAACGACCCCGTCTTCGTCCACAACGGCACCGATCCCGGCAACCTCGGCGGCGGCGAAGAAGGGGAAGCCGACCTCGACGTCGAATGGTCGGGCGCCGTCGCTCCGAACGCCACCATCAAGTTCGTCATCTCCAAGTCGACCACCACCACCGACGGCGTCGACCTCTCCGCGCAGTACATCGTCAACAACAACGTGGCCAAGGTCATGAGCACCAGCTTCGGCCAGTGCGAGTCGTCGATGGGGACGACCGAGAACAACTTCTACAACAACCTCTGGTCGCAGGCGGCCACGCAGGGCATCACCTCGTTCGTCTCCTCGGGGGACAGCGGCGCGGCCGGATGCAACGGCGGCAACGACACCACCGGCAGCGGCGCCGCGGTGAGCGGCTTGGCGTCGACGCCGTACAACGTCGGCGTCGGCGGCACGCAGTTCAACGATACCGCTTCGCCGTCGACGTACTGGTCGTCGACGAACAACTCCACGAACCAGAGCTCTGTCCTCAGCTACATCCCGGAGATCGCCTGGAACGAGTCGGGCAACGTCAGCGGCGGCTCGGGCCTGTGGGCCTCGAGCGGCGGACAGTCGTCGGTCTATGCGAAGCCGTCGTGGCAGGTCTGCGTCGGCGTCCCCGCGACGAACGCGCGCTTCGTCCCCGACGTCTCCCTCACCGCGGCCGGCCATGACGGCTACCTCGTCGTGCAGGGCCACACCTCCACGGCGTCGGGCCTCGGCTCCGTCGGCGGCACCTCGGCATCGTCGCCGTCGTTCGCCGGCCTCATGGCCCTCGTCAATCAGAAGACCGCCACCAGCTGGGGCAACGCCAACACGAAGTTCTACTCGCTCGCCAACGCGCAGTACGGCAGCGGCGGCACGGTCATCTTCCACGACGTCACCTCCGGCAACAACAGCGTCCCGGGCGTGACCGGCTTCTCCTGCGGCACCGGCTACGACGCCGTCACCGGCGTCGGCACCGTCGACGCGAACTCGCTCGTCAACAACTTCAACGGTTCGCCGACGCCCGACTTCGGCATCTCCGCGTCGCCGACATCGGTCAGCGTCGCTCAGGGCAGCAGCGGCACATCGACGATCACGACCACTGTCAGCGGCGGCTTCAACAACGCCATCTCCCTCAGCGCCAGCGGCGCGCCCGCGGGGACGACCGTCAGCTTCAGCCCGACGTCGATCGCCGCGCCGGGCAGCGGCAGCTCGACGATGACGATGTCCGTTGGCGCCAGCACCGCGGCCGGCACGTACACCATCACCGTCACCGGCACGGGCGGCACCACGTCGCATTCGGCCACCGTCTCGCTCACCGTGACCGCGGCCGGCGGCGCGCTCACGAACGGCGGCTTCGAGACCGGCAACTTCAGCGGCTGGACGACCACCGGCACCGCCGCGGTCAACACCGCCGCGCACCACAGCGGCACCTACGGCGCGCAGCTCGGCATCAACACGCCGACGACCGACAGCACGGCCGTGCAGACGTTCACGCTGCCGTCGAACGCCTCCACGCTCACGTTCTGGTACGCGAACACCTGCCCCGACACCGTCACGTACGACTGGGCCACGGCCACGCTCAAGGACAACGTCACCGGCACGACCACGACGATCCTGGCGAAGACTTGCACCACGACCGCGGTCTGGACGCAGGTCAACACCAACGTCGCCTCGAACGCCGGCCACAGCGTCACCCTCACGCTGGCGAACCACGACGACAACTACGCCGGCGACCCGACCTTCACCTACTTCGACGACGTCAGCGTCGCCACGTCGACGCCCGACACCACGCCGCCCACGACGTCGATCACCGCGCCGGCGAACGGCGCCACGGTCAGCGGCACGACCACGGTGAGCGCCAGCGCCTCCGACAACGTCGGCGTGACCAGGGTCGAGTTCTACCTCGACGGCGCGCTCAAATCGACCGACACGACCTCGCCGTACTCCTGGAGCTGGGACACGACCACGGCCACGAACGCGTCGCACACGCTCGTGTCGAAGGCCTACGACGCCGCCGGCAACGTCGGCACCTCGGCCACGATCACGGTCACGGTCAACAACGTCGCCGCCTCGCAGCTCCTCGGCAACCCCGGCTTCGAGAACGGCTCGACGAACACCGCGCCGTGGACCACCACCAGCGGCGTCGTCGACAGCTCGACCTCGCAGCCCGCGCACAGCGGTACGTGGAAGGCGTGGATGGACGGCTACGGCTCGGCGCACACCGACTCGATCCTGCAGACGGTGACGATCCCGTCCGGCAAGACCTCGGCCACGCTCACGTTCTGGCTGCACATCGACACCGCGGAGACGACGACCACCACCGCGTACGACACGCTCAAGGTCCAGATCCGCAACAGCAGCGGCACGGTGCTGGCCACGCTGGCCACGTACTCGAACCTCGATCACAACACCGGCTACGCGCAGAAGTCGTTCAACCTCAACGCCTACATCGGACAGACGATCCAGGTCTACCTCGTCGGCACCGAAGACACCTCGGCGCAGACGAGCTTCGTCGTCGACGACTTCGCCCTGAACGTTCAATAGGGGAGACGCAGATGAAAGCGATCGTTTTGTTTTCGGCCGTTCTGCTCTGCGCGCAGCAGTCGCCGCGCATTCTCGAGGAGAAGCCCGGCCTGCACGTCACCATGGACGACGACGGCGGC
>JBKOUP010000301.1:0-7532 GCA_046723495.1 Acidobacteriota bacterium | reverse complement strand
ACCATCACGCCCGAGAGCATGTCGCCCTGGTAGTCGATCCCCTCGGCGTACATGCCGCCGGAGACGCCGAGGATCAGGTTGCCGCGGCGGGGGCGGTCGCGGAGGATGTCGAGGATGGCGTTGCGCTCGTAGTCGGTCATGTCGCTGCGCTGCACGACGATGTTCTTGACCAGCGGCGGCATCCGCTCGGCGACCTCGCGAAGAAATGCATAGCTCGGGAAGAGGGCCAGATAGTTCCCGTCGCTGGCGCCGGCGATGTCGGCGACGTGCTCGGCGATGCGGTCGTAGTGGCTCGCCCGGTTCTTGTACGTGGTGTCGACCTCGGAGACGACGACGATCTTCCGGTTCGCGCGCGGGAACGGCGACGGCAGCGACAGCTCGGCGGTGCGCGAGGGCGGCACGCCGAGGAGCTTTTTGTAGAAGTCGAAGGGCTCGAGCGTTGCGGAGATGGCGATCGCGGCGTGCGCGGAGTCGAAGATCCGGCCGAGGAAACGCGACGGATCCTTGCAGAAGACCTTGAGCTTGATGCCGTCGGGCGTCCGCTCCACGATGTGCGAGAGCTCGTCGCCGTCCTCGGAGAGGAGATTCGTCAGCTTCACCAGCTTGAAGTAGAAGTCGATCAGCGGATCGTCCTCCTCCACGATGCGGTTCTCGATCTTCCAGCCGATGTAGTTGACGACGATGCGCTCCCACTCCAACCGCTGATCGAGGAAGAGGCCGCGGTCGGGCTCGCAGAGGCCGATGGTCTCGACCTCCTCGGCCAGCGCGTGCAGATGCTCGCGCAGCTGCCCGAGCAGCTCTTCGTAGCCGTCGAGGTAGCAGTTGCGCACCGCCAGATGATGGCGGATCGTCTCGAACGACTTCTCGTGGATCTCCGGCGAGTAATAGCCGCGGCCGCGGTCGACGAGGTTGTGGGCCTCGTCGACGATGAGCACGCAGTCGCCGTAGTCGCTCTCCTGCTGGTACGCCTTCAGCCCGACGTAGGGATCGAAGATGTAGTTGTAGTCGCAGACGACGACGTCGGCCTGCTCGATGAGCTCGAGCGAGACCTCGAACGGGCAGACCTCGGTCGACTTGGCCAGCTCGAAGGTGATGTCCGGGTCGTAGTACGACATCGAGGTGACGATGCGCGAGAGAAGGCCGCTGCGGTCCATCTTCTCCGAGTAGCGCGCGGCAAACGGGCAGAAGTCCTCGTGGCAGATCATCTCCGTGTGCGCGCACATCTTCTGCTTGGCGCGGATGCGCAGGACGCGGAAGGAGCCGTCGTTGAACATCGAGAGTGCGCGGATGGCGGCGTCCTGCTGCAACGTTTTTGACGTGAGGAAGAAGAGCTTCTTGCCGAGGCGCAGGGCCTCGCGCACGGCGGGGTAGAGCGCGGCGATGGTCTTGCCGATGCCGGTCGGCGCGGAGATGAGCAGGGCCTCGCGATTGCGCACGGCGCGCGTGACGGCGTCGATCATCTCCGGCTGGTAGGGGCGGAGTTTCTCGTAGGGAAATTCGACGACGTCGGCGAAGGCGCGCTTCGCGGCCAGGAGAGCGTGCTCGGCTTGAATGGCGTCGAGGAGCTTGTCGAGGGCACGCTCGACGGCGCTCTCGACGTGCGCCGGCTTGAACTCGGCGTCGACGACCTCGGCCTCGCCGCTGACGAGGTCGATGAAGACGAGCTGCGGCGCGAAGGTCCAGCCGTCGAACTCCGGCTTCAATGAGAGGAACCAGGCGTAGACGAGGAGCTGCAGGAGGTTGCGGCGCAGCTTGTCGGAGCCGCGCAGCGCTTCGAGCTCGAGCTCGAAGTGGATGGACTTCACTTCCTCGATGGAGACGAGCTGTTTTTCGGCGTCGATGGAGAGGCCGTCGATGCGCCCGGTGACGGTGACGGCCCACCCGCGCCGCTCGATGCGATGGACGACGTGGACTTCGGCGCGGTAGTTGACGTCGGTGGCGGCGCGAAACTCGGCGCGGCGGGCGTGGATGTCCTGCCCGATCCACATGCGCCGGAAGCCGTCGCCGCGCTCGACGCCGATGCGCCGGTAGGTCGATTCGTAGACGAGGTCCCCGACGGAGCAGACGATCTCGCGCTTCTCGTGGTCAACGCGCACGAGACGATGATAACTGGAGCGGCGCTCCGGTCAGTGGCGCTTGAAGAACTGCACAGCACGCTCATGCTTCTGCGCCGCCGCGAGCGACTTGAACGTGCCGAGGTTCCGGCGCTTGCCGGTCGACGGATTCTTCTTGCGCGAATAGAGCCGGTATTCGCCCGATTTCAGTTTGCGGATCATGGCGTGGAGCAGAGTGTGCAACTCGAAGGCCTATGACCGCCGGGTGCCGCCTCCGCGGGCGGATTCTCCTCGAGCCGGCGGCGCACGTCCGCGATTTCTAGCGCGTCCACGTTGTCGTTGCGCAGCGGAGATCTCGGGCATAGCATCGGCACAGGAAGAGTCACGAATCTATGGTCGAATCGGTTGCACTCGAGATCAACCTCCAGGCGTTCGTCCGAAACGAAACCAGGGGGCGTTGCGTTGCGGCATGCCCGCAGATCGGTGTTGTATCGCAGGGACGCACGGTGCGCGACGCGAAGGCCTGTTTGCAGGAAGCGGTCGAGCTCTGGTTTGAAAGCTGCGTTGAACGAGGAGTTCTTGATCGCGCTTTGCGGGAAGCAAACTTTCGCCCGCTTTCGACGGCAGAACACGGCGTGGATCATTCGCGTAACGGTCGCCGTCGAGCATCAGCCGATATTTTGGGTGCGCCGTTTACGATCCGTCTCAGGATTCCCGCATACGAAGCGGCTCCGGTTTTGAGTGCCAGCGCGTGAAACGAATTTCGTGGCGGGAACTGCGCGACGTTTGTAAACTCGCCGGCTGCGTTGAGGCGCGCGTGAAGGGCGATCATTTGGTCATGACGAAGCTGGGCCGGAATGCGCAGGGGGTTGCGCACGTCGTCGCTGACCGGGTCCCACTCGCCGATCAGCACCTCGTCGCCGACTGCGATCACTCTAAGCTGCAAAGGCCGCCCTCCACCCCTGCCTCAGGGCGGCGCGGCGACTGCCGCGACGAACACGCTGTGGCCGGAGCGAAGTGCAGCCGAGTGACGCCGCGAGCAGTTGGAGCCGCCCAGGGCGGCTCCGCCGCCGAGCCAACGCTTGGCGGCTTTTTGTCAGCTTGTGAGGATCGTTAGGCCGTTCTTCGATTTTCGGTCGTTAAAGTTTTGAAGTGAGTTTCGCTTCAATAGCATTTTCAACCCAGGCACTCACCGCGATGCCTTCAACCTCTGCTCTTCGATAGGCCGCCGCCAGCAGGTGAATCGGAAGCCGCCACGTTACGCTTTTTCGGATGGTTCCGCTCTTGACGGGACGTCCCGCTCCCTTGCGTTTTCCGCCTCGCAAGATGCTCCTCCTGACGTTTAGACGGTGAAACCAGGCCCTGCCTAACTCCGAGATTAAGCCACATCTCTTTTAGTGCGAGGTAAAGAGGATGCCGCAAGACGTCCAAATGCGACCGCTGGCGCGAGAACAAAGGCGATCGCATGCCGAACGCGAAATCCTCGAACTCGAACCAATTCGTATTCGCACGGAATTTCTTCTCCGCTTGCCGTAAGAAGTCACGCTCTTCGGAGGAAAGAACGTCTGTAGGTTGATCGAGTTGTTGCTTGACTGGCATGGCTGGTCCTGACGTTAATGACTAAACGACCTCTTCAAAGCTTACAGGGTGATACTCGAGATACATTGCTTCTTGGCCAAAGCGAAGTCGTGCCTCGCGGAGCAAACGCCGAAGTGCCTGAACCTCGCGCATCGATCGGACGATAATTGTGATGCGACGATTCTCATCGGTGTAGCCGCGCCACCAGCCGCTGACCACACCCATGTCCGTAAACCCTGCCACCAGTGCCGTCAGCCGGTCGTGCCACCAACTCCAAGTATCACGATCTATGGGTGTTCCGGCGTTATCACGAAGTGGAAGCATGAGGGTAACCTTGAAACCCTTCGACGATCGTGGCATCTCGTCTCCATTGGCCCACGAGGTCTGCGGCTGCGATCGTATGCTCACAGTTTGAATACGTCAATACGCAATCTCGCGCAATCGGCCAAACGCGTCCTCGGCGATCCGGTGCGTAGTGTAAAAACCTACAGCCTCTCCACCACCGTCCCCAGCACGAACGCCTCGTAATCGCCGCTCGTCCGGAACTCTCCGAATGGCAGGGGCGGGGAGGGGGTGCGGTCCGAAAGCTTGTGATACGTCTCGCGCACATCGTCGCGGTGCTGGGCCAGCGACTCGGCGGTGATGCCGCCGCGCAGGGAGAAGAGGCGCTGGAAGTCGCCGTGGGGGATGCGCAGGGGGTTGCGCACGTCGTCGCTGACCGGGTCCCACTCCCCGATCAGCACCTCGTCCTCGGCGTCGGCGGCGGACTTCACGCAGATCACGATCTCCGTCGGGACGATGCGCTCGCGCGTCGAGTCGCCGAGGGCGTCGGGCGCGGTGGGGGGGTGGGGCATGTCGTCGCGGGCGTGGAAGTCCTGGCGCAGCACGATCACCAGCGACTCGCCTGCTTCCAGCGGCGCGGCCTCCACCTCGCCCGGCGCGAACGGCACGATCTCGCCGATCTCCACGTTCTCCAGCCCTTTGAGCGACACCATGCCGATCAGGCGGACGCCGACGTACTCGACGCCGTCGATGGCTGGGGCGAAGCCGATGTACGAGCCGAACGGCGCGCGCAGGCGGTAGAGCTGCTGCGACTCGTGCGCGAGCTCGCTCGACAGCTCCTGCAGCAGCGACATCGAGGCCACGATCCCCTCGTTCACCAGATGCCCGTTCGCGTTCACGTAGGCGTAGAACTCTCGGGCGTGCTGGGTGTGGTCGATGACGTCGACGCCGCGCGCCAGCGGCGCGAAGAAGCTGTGCACCTTCTGCTGGTCGTAGCCGTGGGCGACGAGGAACGAGGCGAACTCCTCGATCTCCTTGTTGGCCTTCCCCGTCGTCAGGCGCGACAGCTCGACGATGCCCGGCCCATAGAACTCGGTGATGCGGTCGTTCGGATCGTTGCCCGTCTTCATCGGCAGCAGCCGGTAGTAGCCGAAGTTGATGGCGATGCGCAGCCCCTTGTTGAAGGCGAAGCCTTTGCGGCGCATGTCGGCATAGAAGCGCTGGATCTCGACGGCGGCGCGCAGCAGGCGGAGGGCCCGGCGCGTCGTGTAGAACGCGCCGTCGCCGAGGAACTTCTCGAACTGCAGGAGGTGCCGCTCGGCGATCGACTCCAGCTTGCGCTGGAACACCAGCATCTGCCGGTACGAGGCGATCTCCTCGCGCCGTCCGCCGCGGCGGATGTTGCCGAGCGTCTCCGTGAAGCTGGAGATGTCGTAGATCAGGCCGAAGCGGTGCACCATCGGGTCGACCACGCCCTGGCGGCCGAAGTCGAGGGGCCGCGTCGAGCGCGAGTAGGCGTAGGCCATCGAGCTGCGCTTGTCGGCAGAGAGGACGTGGCCGTCCGGCAGGGTCATCATCCAGACGATGCCGCGGCGCAGCGTGTTCAGCACGCCGAACTCGCGCACGCGGCGGGCGATGAGCTGGAACGACTCGCGCTCCTCGCGCGTGACGGCGTTCTGCACCGCCGGCATGTCGAAGAGGAACGACTGGAAGCGCGAGTCGAGCAGCAGCGCCGTCGTCACGGCAGGCTCGGGCCCGCCGCCGAAGAGCGGCAGCGCGGCGCGGAAGCTGCTGTCGCTCTGCAACAGATCGCTGACGAGCGTGCGCAGCCGCTCGAAGCTGTCGCGGAAGGACTGGAAATCGCGGTGAAGGTAGCCGGTCAGGAACGAGCGCAGCTCGCGCAGGTCAGGGCCGATGAACTCGTCGGTCACGATCAGCACGTCGTCCTGCAGCAGGCGGAAGAATCTGAGGGCGCGCTGCTCCTCGCCGTCGAGCACGGGCGCGCAGCGCATGGCCACGCTGTTGAGCTGTTCGCGGGTCTCCGCGGCCCACTTCGAGAAGATGCGGTACTTGAGGACGTCGCCCTGCGTCCGCCCGGTCTGGGCGTCGATCAGGCTGACGCGCCGCGGCACGGAGGAGAACTGCTTGGCCAGGTCGAACGAATGCGCCAGCCAGAAGACGGCGTGATAGTCGGCGAGGAGGTTGGCCATCATGGCGTTCTCGGCGACCTTGCCGAGCTGGCCGAGGTAGGCCTGCATCGTCTGCTGGGCCTTCTCCTTTGCGGGAGCGGAGTTGCGGGCGATCTGCCACTGCACTTCGTCGGCGAGCCAGCGGTCGAGCTTCGCGTCGAGGTCGCGCAGCGCGGGCGACTCCGCGACCGGAAAGCCGAGAATCGGCGGCTGGGTCTCGTCGGCGGGAAAGATCTTGTACGGCTGCGGCAGGAGGGCGTCGTCGCGCGCGAAGATCTCCTCGATCGTGCGCTCGATCTCCGACGGCATGAGGAAGGCCCCGGAGTCCGGCCGCGCGGAGAGAAAGCGGACGAGATTCGACGGCATGACCCGGACGGCGAGTATATGTCGAGATCAGGGGGCAGGGCGCAGGGGGCAGGGCGCAGGTGGATGTCTTGCCGGTGCACGCGCGTCGGCAGGAACACCATCTGCGCCCCGCGCCCTGCCCCCTGCGCCCTATAAAATGTCCCCATGACCGTCGTCACCACCCCCGCCCTCTGCGCGAAGTGCAACGGCAGCGGCTGGATTCCGCTGGAGTCCGATTCGCTGCGCGTCGAGCCTTGCGCCTGCCAGGGGGACCTCCGCCGCCGCCAGCGCATCGCCGCCGCGCGCATCCCTCGCCGCTACTTCCATTGTCACCTGCAGGACTTTCACGACCGCGGCAACGTCACTCTCCGCAACGCCCGGCAGCGCGTCTCCGACTTCGTCGACGAATGGGGCGGCCGCGGCCTCAACGTCTCCGGCCTCCTCCTCACCGGCGGCTGCGGGAGCGGCAAGACCCACCTCGCCGTCGCGGCGCTGCTGGAGATCATCCAGTGCGACAAAAGCGGCCGGCTGCTCTTCGCGAATTTCCAGGACCTCATCCAGGAGATCCACGCCTCCTTCGACGACGACAACATGCCCAGCAAGTCGGAGATCCTCCGGCCGCTGATCGACGCCGACCTCCTCGTCCTCGACGAGCTCGGGTCGCAGAAGCCCTCGCCCTTCGTCAACGACGTCCTCTACTACCTGATCAACAGCCGCTACAACGGCGAGCGGACGACGATCTTCACCACGAACTACACCGACGACCTGGCCGACCGGATCAGCAAGCGCCTGCGCAGCCGGCTCTACGAGATGACCGCGACGGTCTCGCTGGCGGGCGTTCCCGACTACCGGCGGACGAAGATTTGAAGCGCAGCATTGCCGATGTTCTCCGCCGAGGAATCCTCAGCACGCTGGCCAACTGGCCGGTCATCCTCACGCGCGTCGTGGAGATGTTCGTCGTGGCCGGCCTGCTCGTCGTCGCCGCCATCGGCCTGATCGTGCCGGCGCTCGTCTCCGCCGGCGTCGAGCGCTGGACGCTGCCGTCGCGCGGCAACGGCCTGGAGATGATGCTGCAGATCCTCGG
>JBKOUP010000152.1:0-4975 GCA_046723495.1 Acidobacteriota bacterium | reverse complement strand
GGCCGAATGCCGCGGCCGATACATCGCCCTCCTCGAAGGCGACGACTACTGGACCGATCCCTCCAAGCTGCAGCGCCAGCACGACGCGCTCGAGGCCAACGCCGATTGCGCGATCTGCTTTCACCGCGTGCAGGTGCTGCGCGACGGACGCATGGCCGAGTCGATCCCCAAGCACATCCCCCGGCGCACGTCGCTGATCGATCTCCTCGGCCGCGGCAACTACATCTCCACGCCGAGCGTCATGTTCCGCAACCGCGTGCGCGAAGGCTTCCCGCCGTGGTTCTTCGACCTCCGCATCGGCGACCTTCCGCTGCACGTGATGAACGCCCGCTTCGGCGACATCCTCTTCCTCGACCGGATCATGGCCGTCTACCGCGTCCACGCCGGCGGGACGTTCTCGTCGATCCCGAACGCGCTCCGCGTCGAGGAGGTCGTGGAGATGTACGCGCGCCTCGACGAGCTGCTCGAGCATCGCTACGCGCGCGTCATCGGCGGCGTGCAGAGCTACTGGCACGCCGTGCAGCACTTCGAGCAGGGAGAGATCGCCGCCGCCCGCGCCTGCGCCAGGCGCCGCTTCGCCACGCCGCCGTCAACGCCGCAGCGCTTCATGGCCGGAGCGATGGCCTTCGCCCCCGGCCTCTACCGCGCAATCCGCCGGCTCCGTCCCGCGCCGCGCTGAGGCGTCGTCGAGCCAGACCTGCAGCATGAGAATCGCCCAGAGGTAGTAATGCCAGTCGCCGCGTCCGGCGAGGTGCTCGTCCCACTTCGCCCGGACCGGCGCGGGATCGAGGAGGCCGTGTTTGCGGATGGCCGCGGCGTCGAGCAGCGGCTCGGCCCAGGCGCGCAGCGGCCCCCGCAGCCACGCGCCGAGGGGAATGCCGAAGCCCATCTTCGGCCGCTCGATGAGGCGCTCGGGGACGTAGCGGTAGAGAACGCGGCGAAGGACGCGCTTCCCTTTCCCGGCGCGCACTTTCATCGACAGCGGCAGCGTCCAGGCGAACTCGACGAGGCGGTAGTCGAGCAGCGGCTCGCGCGACTCGAGCGAGACGGCCATGCTGGCGCGGTCGACCTTGGCCAGGATGTCGTCGGGCAGATAGGAGATCTGGTCGAAATACATCATCCGTTCGATGGGGTCGGCGAGCGCCGGCCATTGCGCGCGATCGAGCACCGGCGCGAGGCCTTCGGCCACCCTCTCCCCGCTCGCGGGGAGAGGGCCGGGGTGAGGGGCGCCATCCTTCCTGACGATATCGTCCCAATGCGACACCAACTCGAAGTACATCGCATCGATGTCGTTCGCCGTCAGCACGCGCGCCACCTTCTGCACGCGCTCGCCGAGGCGGCGGCGGAGGCGCTCCCACGTCCGCGGCGGCACTCTCTGCAGCGCGCGGCCGAGTGCCGGGCGAACGGACCGCGGCGTCCGGGCGATCCAGTGAAAGAGCCGCTGGCCGGCGAAGTAGCGCGTGTAGCCGCCGAACAGCTCGTCGCCGCCGTCGCCGGAGAGGCTCACCGTCACGTGCCGGCGGGCCAGCGCGGAGACGAGGTGCGTCGGGATCTGCGACGAGTCGGCGAACGGCTCGTCGTACATCGCCGCCAGGCGCGGGATCACGTCGAGGGCGTCGTGCTCGCGCAGGGTCAGCTCGGTGTGCTCCGTGCCGAGGTGCCGGGCCACCGCCGCGGCGAAGGGAGCCTCGTTGTAGCCGATGTCCTCGAAGCCGATGGAGAAGCTCTTCACCGGCGTGGCGCTCTGCGCTTGCATCAACGCCGTGACGAGCGACGAGTCGACGCCGCCGGAGAGGAACACGCCGAGGGGGACGTCGGCGATCATGCGGATGCGGATCGAGTCGCGCAGCAGCGCCTCGAGCTCGCGCGAGGCCTCCTCCTCGCTGCCGGCGAAGCGATGCGCGGCGCCGTGCAGCGCCGTGTCGCGCGCCGACCAGTACGCCGCCGTGCGCGCCGCGCGCGTGGCCGGATCGAACGTCAGGATCGTCCCCGGCATCAGCTTGCAGACGCCCTCGTAAATGCTGAGCGGTGCCGGCACGTACATGAAGCGGAGATAGAGGCGCACCGCGTCGCGGTCGACGCTCGCGTCGAAGTCGGGATGCCGGCGCAGGGCCTTCAACTCCGAGCCGTAGACGAAGGCGTCGCCGGCAAAACCGTAATAGAGCGGCTTGACGCCCATGCGGTCGCGCACGAGGTGCAGCCGCCGCTCCTCGGCGTCCCAGACGGCGATGGCGAACATGCCGTTGAAGCGCTTGACGGCCGCCTCCACGCCCCAGGCGTCGAACGCGGCGAGCATGACCTCGGTGTCGGAATGCCCGCGGAAGCGCGGCGCCAGCCCGCGCTCGCGCAGCTCCGCGCGCAGCTCCTCGAAGTTGTAGATCTCGCCGTTGAGCGTGGCGGCGAAGCGGCCGGAGGCGGAGAGCATCGGCTGATGCCCCGCCGGCGAGAGGTCGATGATGGCCAGCCGCCGGAAGCCGATGGCCACGCCCGCGCCGCCGTCGATCCATTCGCCGGCATCGTCCGGCCCGCGATGCACGAGGGAGTCGCACATGCCGCGCACGACGCGCGTCAGCTCATCCGCGGCCCCGGGCGCGGAAACGAATCCGGTGATTCCGCACATCTACTGGCAACCAGCAAACGCATTTGTATCCTGAATCGGAGCGAATGCGGTGCCTGCCGGGTTCGAATAGCGGCGCACGGCGCCGGTCTTGGTGTCGGTGACGGTGAGGTCGACGCCGACGTCGGTCATGCCCGCGGCGAAGAACCAGAAGTTCGACGAGAGGCTGCAGGCGTCGACGATCTTCATGACGATCTCGGCGTTGTTCGGGCCGAAAAACCAGAAGTAGCCGCTGTCGCTGGTGACCGGCACGGGATGGGCGGCACCCGATGCGCTGTCGGTGTGGAAGCGCGCCGTGACGGAGAAGCGGCTCGCCAGACAGAGCGCCGCGCCGCCGAAGGAGCAGTTGTCGAGCGGGGCCACGTCGAGCGGAACGACGTTGCTGCGGATGATCGTCTCGCCGCGGCAGCCGGCGATGGTGATCTCGCAGAGGCTGGCCTCGACGAAGGCGCTGCGCGCGCCGGCCTCGCGGTTCGTCAGGACCACGGTGGCGTGCGTGCCGCTGTTCACGTCGAGCGTGCTGATCTCCTGCACGAGGATCGGCGCCTCGGCCTCGCGAACGACGTAGACGCGGTACGCGGTCGCCGATTGGCCGAAGTCGGGGAACGGGCTGTACGACGGATCGCACCAGTTGAAGTCGAGCGCACCGCTCGTCGTCCGCGTGACGGTGAGCGAGCGGTCGAAGGCGCACGTGGGCGTGACCAGCACCTGCTTCGTGCCCGCGACGTGGCGCGTGCCCTTGCAGTCGATGAAGGCGTATTCGATCGTGTACGGCTGCGCGTCCGGCAGCACGACAGCGGGTGCGGTGTAGGACACCGGCTCGAGGATCGAGGGGCAGCCGAGCAGACAGGAGCTCGGCGGATAGACGACGTCGACTTGCAACGTTTTTCCACTCAGCTTGGCCGTCGTCGTCGCCGTCACCGCCGGGCAGAGGCCGACGGTGTCGTGGATCGTGACGACGACGCTGTCGCCCGCCTTCGGCGTCGACGGCGAGATTGAGATGGTGGCGGCTGAGAGCGGCAGGGCCAGAAAGAGAGCGAAGACGAATTTCATGACATAAAGTCTACGGAATGCACAGCCACAGCGTTGCCCCGCGGCGTCATTTTCTTCTCGTCTTCGACAAGGGCGACGACCTGCTGGCGACGCTGCGCGCGTTCGCCGGCGCAAACGGGATCCGCGGCGCGTCGTTTGTGGCCCTCGGCGCGTTCCGCTCCGCGACGATCGCCTACTGGAACCCGGCCACGAAGGAGTACGAGCACATCGCCGTCGACGAGCAGGTGGAGGTGCTGTCGCTCGCCGGCAACCTCGGCGCCGAGAAGATCCACGCGCACGTCACCCTCGGCCGCCGCGACGGCTCCGCCATCGGCGGCCACGTCATCGCCGCGACGATCTTTCCGACGCTGGAGATGCAGCTCGTCGAGTACGCGGAGCCGATCGTGCGCGGCACGGACGCGGAGACGGGACTTTCGCTCATCGAGCGCGTGGGAGAATGACGAATGCCTCAGCTCCAGGGAAAAGTCGCCATCGTCACCGGAGGGGCGAGCGGAATCGGCGCCGCCATCGTCCGCCGTTTCGCCGCTGACGGCGCCGCCGTCTGCGTTTCCGATCTGCACGCGGAGCCGGCGCGCGCACTGGCGGAGGAGCTCGCCCGCGGCGGCGCGCGCGCCATCGCCGTCGCCGCCGACGTGGCCGAGGAGGGCGCGGTCGCGGAGCTCGTCGACCGCACCGTCGCGGAGCTCGGGCCGCTCGACATCATGGTCAGCAACGCCGGCATCGGCGAGCGGCCGGTGCCGATCGACGAGAGGCCCGCCGAAGAGTGGACGCGCATCATCGCCACGAACCTCAACAGCGTCTTCTTCGGCATCAAGCACGCCGCGCGCGTCATGAAGAAGGGCGGGCGCGGCGGCGTGATCCTCAACATGTCCTCGATCCTCGGCAGCGTGGCCTTCTCGGGCGCGCCGGCCTACACGGCCGCGAAGCACGGCGTCAACGGCCTGACCCAGGCAGCCGCGCTGGAGCTCGCCGCCGCGAACATCCGCGTCGTCGCCGTGGCGCCCGCGTTCATCCGCACGCCGCTCATCGCCGGGATGGAGGCAGCCGTTCTGCCGCTGCACCCGATCGGCCGCCTCGGCGAGCCGGAGGAGGTCGCCAGCCTCTGCGCCTTCCTCGCCTCCGACGAGGCCCGCTTCATCACCGGCGTGTCGCTTCTGATCGACGGCGGCTACACGGCGCAGTGATTTTGCCGGCGCGCGAGCGTGACATAATCGACCGCCCAGCAGGCCCCATGACCACGACTGCCCTCGCCACGGAATCGCCGGCGATTCTCGGTTATCGCCTCGAAGACTGCCCGTTCCGGAC
>JBKOUP010000003.1:0-16003 GCA_046723495.1 Acidobacteriota bacterium | reverse complement strand
GTCTACGACGACGCCATCACGACCCTCTTCGCCGACACGCGCCTCGGCGGCATCCGCCTCTCCTCCGGCGACGACTTCGTGGCTACGCAGAAGATCTACGCGGTCGCCACGGACGGCACGCTCGGCCAGTTCCTCGGCGGGATCGATTCCTCGAGCGCGAAGAAAAACGGCATCCTGCTCCAGCTCAAAGCGAACGGCTCGAACGGGCAGAAGGGGACGTTCCGCACGAATTTCGGCGTGCTCAATCCGAACGCCACGGCCGCGAATACGACGTGGCGCCTCTACGACAAGAACAACGCCCTCGTCGGCGACGCCAAGGCGCTCGTCGTGCAGCCGTACGCCGTCATCGGCCCGTCCGAGCTGCGAGGGTTCTTCGGCGCCCCCGCCTCGGCCGACCTGACCGACGCCTGGGTCGGCTACACCTCCGATCAGCCGATCGTTGCCTATGGCTCGGTCGTCGACAACGGCACGAGCGATCCGACCTACATCCCCGCGGCCGAGGATTCGAATCCGCCGGCGACCACGTCGTCGAACAACAAGGTCCTCAGCGTCGTCGAGCACAATTTCGTGATCACCGTCACGGGCGCCGACACGCTCAACGTCGGCGACACCGTCACGGTGCGCGTGCAGGTCTTCGATGGACAGCACGGCTTCGAGCTGCAGGACCCGGGCGGCATCGACGTCATCCCAACCCACGGCGGCACGGCGCCGGGAACGACGTACGAGGAAACGTTCGTGGTGAAGAAGACGGGCACGTACTCGTTCTTCTGCACGAATTCTCTTTGCGGCGCGCATACGGGAATGTTCGGGACCTTCAGCATCGGCGACCCGAGCGATCCGCCGCGCCCCGGTTACTGATTCACTCGGCGCATTTCCTGCTAAACTCAAGAAGTTGGGAGTGTTGGGCGGGATGCAGCTTCTTGAATTTGCTCGAAGCCGGCGTGGAGGGGAGCTGATCGGACTGGTCGTCCTGGCGGCCGGGACGATGCTGCTCCTCGCTCTCGTCACCTACCACACCGACGATTCCTCCTCCTTCCACACCTCGACGAACACCGTCATCGCCAACGCCATCGGTTATTACGGCGCCACGATCGCCTGGCTTTTCGTCAGTTTCTTCGGCTTCGCCTCGCTGCTGTTTCCCGCCTCGCTGCTGGTGATCGGATGGCAGCGCCTGCGCGCGCACGAGATCGAGTACGCGCAGACGAAGCTGTTCGGCTTCGCGCTGCTGACGATCGTGCTGCCGCCGCTGTTCGACCTCGCCGTCGGCAAGGTGTGGCTGCGCAGCGCGCTGATCCCGTCGGGCGGTTACCTCGGCGCGGAGATCAACCGCGCCGCCTCGGCGAATCTGAACCGCACCGGCGCGGCCATCGTCCTCGTCACGGCGCTGCTCGTCGGCGTGCTCCTGGCCACGCGCATCAGCCTCGGCGCCGTCTTCGGCGGTCTGCAGATGCAGCTCCTCGGCGCGGGCCGCGCGCTCTCTCTGCAGTGGGCGCGCTTCACCGAGCGCCGCCGCAAGGAGAAGATGAAGGAGGCCATCGTCCGCAAGCACCTGGAGAAGGCCGACGCCCCGCCACAGCTCCGCCTCATCGAAGGGGGCGCCGACGACGTGCCGTTCGTCCGCGAGGTCAAAGGCGCGGGACGATTTCAAATCCGCAAGGTGACGAAGGCGGATCTCCGCAAGGCCGCCGAGGAGCTGTCGAAACAGGAGAGGCCGGACCCGTTCGAGCTTTACGTGGCGCCGCCGCCCGAGCCGGAGCTTGAGCCCGATTTCGAGCCTCCTCTGTACCTCGACGAGCCGCCCGCCATCCGCGCCAAGCCGCTGCCCCGGCCGGCCGCCCGCCCGGCGAAGCAGCCGGTGCGCCGCGAGCCGCGGCGCGGCAACGACTCGCTGCCGTCCGTCAACCTCCTCGCGGCCGGGCCGAAGCAGGACCAGATCAACGACGAGGTGCACAAGAAGTTCCTCGAGATCGGGCATCTGATCGAGGAGCGTTGCCGCGAATTCGCCGTGGAAGGGGAAGTGACGGCCTACCATCCCGGCCCGGTCGTGACGACGTTCGAGTTCAAGCCCTCCGCCGGCGTGAAGTACGCGAAGGTGGTGAACCTCGGCGACGACCTGGCCCTGGCGCTGAAGGCGGAGTCGATTCGCATCGAGCGCATCAGCGGCTCGTCGACCGTGGGCATCGAGGTGCCGAACCGGAAGCGCGAGATCATCACCCTGCACGACATCGTCGACACGGAGACGTTCCACGCCTCGCCGTCGCTGCTGTCGCTCGCCCTCGGCAAGGACATTCACGGCGACCCGGTCGTCACCGACCTCGCCCGCATGCCCCACCTCCTCGTGGCCGGCGCCACCGGCGCGGGGAAGTCGGTCGGCCTGAACTCGATGATCGTCTCGCTGCTCTACAAAGCGCTGCCGAAGCAGCTGCGCATGCTGATGATCGATCCGAAGATGGTCGAGCTGAAGATTTACGAGGACATCCCGCACCTGCTGCACCCGATCGTCACCGACCCGAAGCTGGCCTCGAACGCGCTGATCTGGGCGGTCGCGGAGATGGAGAACCGCTACCGCACGCTGGCCGAATGCGGCGTGCGCAACATCGACCAGTACAACGCGCTGCTGAAGGACCCGGAGGCGCACCGCCGTGCGCGCAAAGCCGCGCCCAACGACGAGGCGCCGACGCCGGAGGCGATGCAGTACATCGTGATCATCATCGACGAGTTCGCCGACCTGATGATGATCGCGCCGAAGGACGTGGAGGACTCGGTGACGCGCCTGGCCCAGAAGGCGCGCGCGGTCGGCATCCACCTGATCGTGGCCACGCAGCGGCCCTCGGTCGACGTGATCACCGGCGTGATCAAGGCGAATTTCCCGTCGCGCATCTCCTATCAGGTGGCCTCGAGGATCGACTCGCGCACGATCCTCGACACGCAGGGCGCCGAGAAGCTCCTCGGCAACGGGGACATGCTCTTCCTCCCGCCCGGCACGGCCCGCATCCGCCGCATCCACGGCGCCTACGTCTCCGAACGGGAGATCGTCGAGATCGTCGACTTCGTGAAGAAGAACCAGGGGGAGCCGAAGTTTCTGGAGGAGATCACGAAGTCGATCGAGGAGAAGAGCGGCGTCGACGGCATCGAGTACCTGGAGGACCCGAAGTACGACGAGGCCGTACGCGTGGTGCTCTCGACCGGCCAGGCCAGCGCGTCGTACCTGCAGCGCCGCCTCAAGCTCGGCTACTCGCGCGCCGCGCGCCTGATCGAGATCATGGAGGCGAACGGCGTGGTCGGCCCGTCCCAGGGCTCGAAGCCGCGCGAGATCCTCATCCGCGCCGATGATTACCCGCCGGCGAGCGGCGCGATCTGAGCATCCCCCCGCCCGCCCTTCACGGCACGTAATAGAGGCGGATCGACTGCCCGACGCGCTCATACGGCAGTCCGTCGAGCCATTTGAAGCCGCCGCGCCGCGCGTCGGGGTCGAGCGCGAGGATGGTCTCGCTCACCGCCACCCAACCCTTCGTAATCGCGAACGGCGGCAGCGGCGTGTCGTGCACGCCGAAGTGATCGAACGGGATCGTGGTCGTGCAGCGAAGAGCGATCTGATCGAACTTTCGCCTCCGCGTGAGCCGGGCCAGGCGGAACATGTCCTGTCCCCAATCGAGGTTGCTGTCGACGGCGATCCGCTGCGGCTCCGGCCCCGCCGCTTCGTTGAACCATGCGAAGTAGTCAGGATGCGCCGCCGCGGTGCCGATGAAGAACCACGCCGCGAGGACGAGCGCCGTCGCGTGCCACGCTTTCCGCCGTTGTCGCCAAAGCCACAGGAGTCCCGCCGCCGCGATGATGGCCAGGAAAGGATCGAGCGGCAGCAGATGGCGCACGCCAATCTCGATGGTGCTGTTCAGCGCGGAGAGCATGATGGCCGCCGGGATCAACACGAATTTGAGCGGAACGCGGGCCACGCCCGCGCCGGCGAAGATCAGAAACGGCAGCGGAGTCTTGAAGAAAAAAACGACCGGGAAGTAGCTCCACCAGCCGTGATGGGTGGTGTGGCCGAAGAGGTACGACAGCGTTCCGATTTCCGTGTAGCGGCGAAGCATGAAGAGACCGCCGACGTACGACGTCGCCGGAATCGGCACGCGCGTGTAGAGCCATCGCAGCGGCGGCGCGAGCGCGCTCGCCGCCGGCATGATTACGGATTGGAACGACGCCAGCGGCCTGAGCTCGAAGCGGTAGCCGGCCCAGAGGACGACGACCGCCGCAAGCGCGAAGGCAGCGATCTGGCGTGCCTTCGCCGTCCGCCGCTTTCGCTCGCAGATCAACAGCACGATCACGCCGAGCGGGAAGAAAAGCGGAAAGGAGAGCTTCGCCAGTGCGCCGGCTCCGGCGGCGAGGCCCGCCAGGATTGCCGCGGGCCACGTGCCGCATCGCAGCCAGCGATCGGTGGCGAAGAGCGCGAGTGTCAGCGTGGCCGCGGCGGCCATATCGGTGCCGGCCAGGCCGGCGTTTCCGAGAACCTGCGGGACGCAGGCGAAGAGAACGACGGCGAGAATGGCCACGGTGTCGCCGAGCTCGCGCGCCCACGCGGCGATCGTGAAGATGCCGATGCCGAGGAAGAGGAGGTTGGCCATCCGCGCGCGGGCGAGGGCGCTGACGACGTCCGGCCGGTTGAACAAGAGGATCGCCGGCATGAAGGCGCGGTCTTCCGGATGCTCCGGTGCTTGCGAGAGATACGGGATGGCGAAGAGGATTTTCGCGAGCGGCGGATTCAGAGCTTCCCACGCCGGCACGCCCGCCCACCACATCCGCCCTGCAGCGATGTGTGTCGGCTCATCGACGACGGGTGCGAAGACGCGGTACGTCGAACCGACGCGCACCGCGGTCAGCACAAAGACCGCGGTCGTAACGAGCCAAAATTTTCTGCTGTTCATGCCGCGGCGCGCATCGTAACCTCGTCGCCGCCGTAATGGACCGCATCGCCGTTTTCTTGCTCCTCATCTCGGCTGCCTGCGTGCCGGAAGCACCGCTGCCCGCCGCCGGCGTTGCCGCGACGATCGAACCGCTGCGCAACGTCGCTCCAGGCGACGCTGTCGTGGTCGCCGCCGGCGACATCGCCGACTGCAAACACCTCGGCGGCGCGCGCGCCACGGCGGCCCTGGTTGCCGCGCTGCCGAACGCCACGGTGCTGACGCTCGGCGATAACGCCTATCCGAACGGCTCCCCCTCCGATTTCGCGCGCTGCTACGATCCGACATGGGGCGCATTCAAAGCACGCACGCGACCCGCGCCCGGGAACCACGAGGGACGGACGTCCGGCTCCTCCGGCTACTTCAGCTACTTCGGCGTCCCGCCGTATTACAGCTTCGACCTCGGCGGATGGCACCTCGTCTCGATTGACAGCGAGATCGGCATCGGTCCGGCCTCGCCTCAGATCGAATGGCTGAAGCACGACCTCGACGCCACGACGAAGCCCTGCATCCTCGCGTACTGGCATCACCCGCGCTGGAGCTCCGGCCTGCATGGCGCCCAGGCAAAGGACCGCGGGCGCTTAACCGGCGAGCTCTGGTCGGTGCTCGCCGGGCACCGCGCGACGCTCGTGCTCAACGGGCATGATCACGACTATGAACGTTTCGCGCCGAACGACGGGATCCGCGAATTCATCGCCGGCACTGGCGGCGCATCGCTCCGCACATTCAAAAAGGTCGCCGCGGGAAGCGAGGCCCGGGTCGAGCGGCGGCATGGCGTGCTCATCCTCACGCTGCATCCGCATTCGTACGCGTGGCGCTTCGTCGGCGTCGATGGGCGGATTCATGATGAGAGCGCGCGCGACGAGGCTTGCGCGCGCTAGCATGCCTCAATGGACTGCCGTGCCGGTTGCGGCGCGTGCTGCATCGCGCCGTCGATCTCTTCGCCGATTCCGGGCATGCCGAACGGGAAGCCGGCCGGCGTGCGCTGCATCCATTTGACGGACGACCGTCGCTGCGCGCTCTTCGGCAAGCCGGAGCGCCCCGCGGTCTGCGTCGCGTTGCGGCCGATGCCGGAGATGTGCAGCACGAATGCGCGCGAGGCGTACGAGTACCTCGAGCGCCTGGAGCGCTTGACGGCGCCGGGTAAAATCGAAACGTGAGCGACTTCCTGGAGGCGCACGTTCTGCTCATCCCCTCCGAGGCCGGCGGACGAGGCGATGCCATCGCGCCGCGGGCCGGCGACTATCGCCCGTTCGTCAAGAGTGCCGCCGGGGCGATGCTGCGGCTTCGATTCATCGAAGGGCCGCCGCGCATCGCACCCGGTCAGGCAGGCCGTGTGGTGGCCGAGTTGGAGACACCTGTGGCCGACGGCGCGCTCTTTGCGCCCGGCGCGGAGCTCGATGTTGTCGAGCACGAGCGCGTCGTCGGCATTCTCACGGTGTCGCGGTTTTTCTGATCGCTACCGCGGTGACGCTGGATCGGGTCAAGCGCGGCATCTAGGCCCGCCGGCGTCGTCAACGACAAATCGACGGCGGTGATGGGAACGTTTCGCGGATCAACTCGCGTCGGAGCGAGGTGCCGCGGTGAATGGGCCGGCGAGGCCGTCGCCGGCATCAGCAGTTTCATTTCAAACATCCTTTAGACGGCCCACTCCAGCTTGAGGCCGTTGTTGTTGCACGACACGAAGAGGAGTGTCGTGAAGAGCAATGCCGACAGGATGACGATGAGCGTCAGCATCGGCGAGGGAATGGAGACGACCTTCGGTTTGCGGCGTGTACGCATGGGCGGTTCCTGATGGCGTTTCTTAGTCACCTCGTTTTTTCGGAGCGAAACTTCGTTGTGGCGCAGAACGCGGGGCGTGTCGCGGTGCTGCGCCGCGCGGCGCCGGCGTCGTGACGGTGGACGTCGTCTTGGCAGTGCGCGGCCCGGGCATCGATTCGCCGAGGTAGGTCATGCGCGCGGCGCCGCGATAGGCGTGCGTGATGAGCT
Source organism: Acidobacteriota bacterium (assembly GCA_046723495.1). GTDB lineage: Bacteria > Acidobacteriota > Thermoanaerobaculia > Gp7-AA8 > Gp7-AA8 > DATDFB01. Next base: position 9,056 of record JBKOUP010000003.1, on the reverse strand, counting down.
GCCCGTTGATGTAGAGCCCATCGGGCGAGCGGTAGATGTCGCCGTCCTCGGCGAGCACCCAGGCGTTGCCGAGGAGTGAGCGAAGGTAATCCGTGGCTATTGCTTCGTCCGCGGGCGGGATCTCGACGCCGCGCAGTGTGACCGTGGCGCCGCCGTCGAGGACGATCGTGTGGCTGTCGATCACGCGGGCGACGCGCACCATCGAGGCATTCAGGGGAAGAACAAAGAGAGAGAAAACGAGAATCGTAAACAATCGCTTCATTGCTGGTTCGGTGCGGGAGGGACGACTGTGCGTGGCGGGAAGCCGCCAAGGTGGGCGCGCGGAAGATAGCACGTTCGTGCGAAAATGCAAGCGGGTATGGCGGGACGGGTGGGGAAACGCAACGTGGCGCGGCGGCGGTCGTCGTTCCGCACGGTCGCGCTCCTGATGCTCCTGCCGATCGGCCTGCTCCTCCTCTTCGTCGGCATTCGTTTCCTGCGCGACGTCGTTTCGCAGCCGGTCATCGAAGAGAGCGCGATCCCCCGGCCGACGAAAAAGCCGTCGCCGCAACGCCGCGGCGACATCGTCCTGATCCTCGACGACGTCGGCTTTGATCACCAGCCGCTCGCAGGCGCGATGGCCATCGACCCGAAGATCAACTTCTCCGTCCTGCCGAACAGCCGGAACGCCGCGCTCTTTGCAAACCAGCTGAGCGCGCGCGGATTCGAGGTTCTCTGCCACTTGCCGATGGAGCCGGACGGTTTCCCGCGCGTCTCGCCCGGCGACGGCGCGGTGCTGACGACGATGACCAACGGCGAGATCGCCGCGGCGACGCGCGCGAACGTCGCCGCCGTGCCGCACGCGCGCGGCGTGAACAACCACATGGGCTCGCGCGCCACCGCGGATCCGCGCGTCATGAGCGCCGTGCTGGGCGCCTTGCCGCAGGGCATGTACTTCATCGACTCCCGCACCACCGCCGCCTCCGTCGGGGAGACGCTGGCGCGGCAGATGAACATCCGCACGGCGGCGCGCAACGTTTTCCTCGACGACGTGCAAAGCGAGCCGGCCATCCGCGCCCAACTCCACGAGCTCGAGCGCGAGGCCGCGGCGCACGGCGTGGCCGTCGGAATCGGGCACATGTACCCGGCGACGATCCGCGTGCTGGTGCAGGAAGCGCCGCAGTTGCGGGCGAGCGGGTATCGTTTCCGTCGCGCTTCCGAAGTCGTGAACTAGCGCCTCTGCTTTGTTGCCGCCGATTTCTCTGATACACGGGCACTCAATGCTGCTCGCTCTCTTCCTCATCGACCTCGCCGCCGGCCTCGTCCTCTTCCTCCCGCTCGTCGGCCGCCGCGCCGCCGGCGTGAAGTTCTATCGGATGGTTTTCATCATCAGTGCCGCGCTGGCGGCGTGCGCCGCGGCCGCGCATGCAATGGCCGGCGCGCGCGAGCTCGCCGTCATCGATGCCGTGCCAGTGGCGCTGACCATCTTCGTCTGGCTCGTCCTGCGCTATCCGAAGCGCCTCGTCTTCCGCGTGCCGGTCGCGCTCCTCGGCGCGTCGTACCTCGTCGCGGCCGTAGCGGCGTGGCGCGCGGGGACGCAGGCCTCGCTGGCGTGGAGCATCGCCGGCGCGCTGGCCTCGCTCGCGCTCCTCGGCAGCGTGAACCTGGCCATGATCCTCGGCCACTGGTACCTCGTCGTGCGGGGCATGGCCATCGATCCGTTGAAGCGCCTGACCATCGCCACGCTCGTCGCGGCGGCCGCCCGCATCGCGGTCATCATCGTGGCGCTGTTCGTCACCGGCGTCTGGAACGAGATCGCCGTCCGCCAGGGCATCTTCTTCTGGATGCGCGCGGGATGGGGCCTGATCGGACCGCTGCTCCTCTATCCGATGGTGTGGGGGACGGTGAAGCTGCGCTCGACGATGGCGGCGACGGGGATTCTGTACGTCGACGTCGTGGCCGTGGTCATTGGTGAAGTCTTGGGCGGATGGCTCTCCGCCATCGCCCACGTTCCGATCTAGTTAGTGCCCTTCTTCGGCGCCCGGCGGCGCGGCGCCGTAGACATGGCGGTCGTGCGTGGCGAGGTCGAACGGCTTCACGCCTGCGGGCACGGTGTAGCCGCGATGCACGGCCTGGCATCGATAGCAGACGACGACGTTCTTCACGAGGCGCCAGATCGTCCAGTCAAGGATCGTCACGAACAGCAGCGAGAGGAAGTACGTGAACGGCGCGAGGACGGCGCCGATGACGACGAGTGTGATGCCGGTGGCGCGGTTGAAGTCCTTTTGGAAGTAGAGCTCGTCGTGGCCGCAGGCGGCGCAGCGCTCGATCGCGGCGGGGGCGACGACCTCATTCGGCGTCCCGCAGCGCTCGCACGGGCGCGCGGCCTCGCCGTGTTCGCGGGCCAGGCGCGCGTCGCAATTCGTGCAGAGGAAGTGGACGGAGGCCATGAGACCCTTCGCCGCTTCGCGGCTCAGGATGATGCGCGCATCATTTTGCGCGCTCGATGTACCGGTTCTCCGAGGGATCGACGATGATCTCTTCGCCCTCGGTGACGAAGGGGGGCACCAGCACGGTCACGCCGTTCTCCAGCGTTGCCGGCTTGTACGAGGCCGAGGCCGTGGCGCTCTTCACCATCGGCTGCGTCTCGGCGATCTTGGCGCGCACCGTCTTCGGCAGCTCGATGCCGAGGGGCCGTCCCTCGTAGAACTGCACCTGCAGCTTCACGCCGGGGGAGAGCCAGGAGGCGGAGTCGCCGAGGTCGTCGTCGGAGATCTCGACCTGCTCGTAGTTCTCCGTGTTCATGAAGTGGTGGGCGTGCCCGTCGGAGTAGAGGTACTCCATCTCGTGCTGGTTGATGAACGCCTGCTCCACCTCGTCCTGCGAGCGGAAGCGGTGCTCGAACTGGTTGCCGGTGCGGAGGTTCCGCAGCTTGGCCTGCACCATCGCGCGGAGGTTGCCGGGCGTGTGGTGGTGGAACTCGAGGACTTTGCAGAGATCGCCGTTAAAGAGGACGACCATTCCTCGGCGAAGATCGTTGGCCTGCATGGGGTTGTGAATCCTTTCGCGAAAATTCGGCCGCGCAAACGGCGGGCGCGGCGATTGATATTCCAGCGGCAGCGGGCTCAGTCGGTGCGCGCCGTCAGGCCCATCGGGACGAGCGGCTCGCCGGGATCGTACATGTTGAGGTAGAGGCTCAGCGGTTTTTCGGCGTCGTCGAGGGAGTCGTTGATGTGCAGGCGCCGGCGATCGAGGCTACACCAATCGCAATTCGCGCATCTTCCGCCACAGCGTCGTCCGGGACATCCCCAGCGCCCGCGCCGTGGCCTCGCGGTTCCAGTGATTCGTGTCGAGCGCCGTGCGGATCAGCTGCAGCTCTCCCTGGTCCGTGCCGCGGAAGCGGGGATCGTCGAAGGAGCGCGTCACGTCGTGCGGCAGGTCGGCCGGCTCGATCGTCGACGCCGAGGCCACGACCGCGCCGTGCTCGATGGCGCTCTCGAGCTCGCGGACGTTGCCGGGCCACGTGTGGCGGAGCAGGACGCGCACCGCGTCGGGCGAGAGACGGAGGCGGCGTCCGTGCCGCGCGGCCACGCGGGCCAGGAGGTAATGCGCGAGCGGCTCCACGTCTTCGATGCGGGCGCGCAGCGGCGGGACGTCGATGGAGATCGTGCGGAGCAGGCGGGCCAGGTCTTCGCGGAACGCCGCCGTCTCCACGCTGCGGCGCACGTCGGTCTTGCATGCGGCCACGATGCGCGCGCCGGTCTCGCGCTCCTCGATCATGCGCAGCAGTTTGGCCTGCAGCGTCAGCGGCATCCGCTCGATGTGGTTGAGGAACAGCGTCCCGCCGCCGGCGACGTCGAGCGACAGCAGCTCCGCGGAGAGAACCGCGCAGTCGATCGGGACGAAGCGGCCGTTGCGGCGCGGCGACGCCGCGTGCAGGGCGCGGGCGAGCGTCTTCTTGCCCGTGCCCTCCTCGCCGGTGAGCATCAGCGGGGCGTCGCTGGCGGCGACGGCGTCGAGCAGCGTGACGACGTCGAGCATCGCCGGCGAGCAGGCCACCACGCCGAAGAAAAACGTCGGGGGCGAGCTGCCGAGGAAGAGGTCGTCTTCGGCGGGGCGAAGGGTGACGATGTAGCGCACCTCGTCGACGTCGCATGGCGCGGCGGCAAGCGACACTTGCGTTCCGCCGCGGAGGACGGCGCGCCATCCTTCGCGCGACTCCCCCTGCTCGAGGATCTGCCGGAGCGTGCCCAAGGGGCCGAAGAGCTCCTCGCCGAGGATGTCGGCGGCGGGCTGGCCGGGGCGGGCCAGCTCCGATGAACAATATTTAATGTTGCAGGCCGCATCGAGGCAGAGCAGCGTCCGCCCGAGGGCGGCAAAGAGAGAGCCGGCGGCCGTGAGACCGCTGGTCGGGCGTTCCGCAATTGCCGACATGGGCGAAGACTAGGAAGCTCGTGACCATTGCACCGTGCGTAACATCGCGCCGCGACGTGACTCGTGACACACTGTCGTGCGAGGTGAGATGAATGCCTGCGAAAGTTCCGCCCTTCGTCGCCGACTTCCGCACCACTCACGCCGACGTCTGGGAAGCCTTCAACGCTCTCGCCGACAAGTGCCACAACGCCGGCCCGCTCGACGAGAAAACGCGGCGGCTGGTCAAGGTCGCGCTCGCGGTCGGCGCCGGCCTGGAGGGCGGCACGCATTCCGCGGTTCGCAACGCCCGCCACGCCGGGATCACCGACGAGGAGCTCGCCCACGTCTGCGTCCTGGCCATCACCACGCTCGGCTTTCCGGCGGCGATGCGGGCGCTGACCTGGGTTTCGGATCGAGGGGGGCGCAGTGCGGGGAATCACAAGCGCGCGTAGGCAGCCACACCATCGAGTGTTTGCCGGCCCCATACGCTCCCTCCATGCAGCGACCCGTCGCCGAACCGTACAAGATCAAATCCGTCGAGCCCCTGCGCATGACCACGCCCGCCGAGCGCGAGCGCGCCATCGCCGCCGCCGGCTACAACACCTTCCTTCTGCGCAGCGAGGACGTCTACATCGACCTCCTCACCGACAGCGGCACCAACGCCATGAGCGATCGCCAGTGGTCGGCCATGATGTCGGGCGACGAGGCCTACGCCGGCGCGAAGTCGTTCTACCGCTTCGAGGAGGCCGTGCGCGAGATCTACGGCTTTCGCCACGTCGTGCCGACGCATCAGGGCCGCGGCGCCGAGCATCTCATCTCGCGCATCCTCATCCGCCCCGGCCACGTCATCCCCGGCAACATGTACTTCACGACGACGCGCGCGCACCAGGAGCTGCAGGGCGGGATGTTCGTCGACGTCATCATCGATGAGGCCCACGATCCGGCGGCGCTCCATCCCTTCAAGGGCAACGTCGACGTCGTCAAGCTCCGCGAAGTCATCGCGCGCGTCGGTCCGCAGAACATCCCCTACATCAACGTGGCCGTGACCGTGAACATGGCCGGCGGGCAGCCGGTGTCGCTGCAGAACCTCCGGGCCGTCCGCGAGGTGGCCGACGAATTCGGCATCCGCCTCTGGTGCGACGCCACGCGCGCCGTGGAGAACGCCTTCTTCATCAAGGAGCGCGAACCGGGCTACGCGGGCACGCCCGTGCGGGCCATCGTGCGCGAGATGATGTCGCTCTTCGACGGCTGCACGATGTCGGCGAAGAAGGACTGCCTCGTCAACATCGGCGGCTTCCTGGCCATGAACGACGAGACGATCCTGCAGAAGGCGCGCGAGCAGGTGGTGATCTTCGAAGGGATGCCGACGTACGGCGGCCTGGCCGGGCGCGACCTCGAGGCCATCGCCGTCGGGATTCACGAGATGGTCGATGACGACTACATCGCCCACCGCATCCACCAGGTCCGCCACCTCGGCAAGCAGCTCGACGACGCCGGCGTGCCGATCGTCAAGCCCATCGGCGGCCACGCCATCTTCCTCGACGCGCGGCGCTTCCTGCCCCACGTGGCGCAGGAGGAGTACCCGGCCCAGGCGCTGGCGGCGGCGCTCTACCTCGACAGCGGCGTGCGGGCCATGGAGCGGGGCATCGTCTCCGCCGGACGCGATCCGGAAAGCGGGAAGAACCGAATGCCGTCGCTGGAGCTGGTGCGCCTGACGATTCCCCGCCGCGTCTACACCGACCGGCACATGGACGTCGTCGCATACTCGGTGAAGCACCTCCATCGGAACGCCGAGGCCATTTGCGGGATGCGCATGGTGTACGAGCCGCCGGCGCTGCGCTTCTTCACGGCGCGCTTCGAGCCGGTGGCCGTTATGATCCCGGCGTGAAGCGATTCCTGATTTCGCTCGCGCTCTTCGCAGCCTGCACGACGGCGTCCGATCGCGGCGTCCGCCTCTCCGCCGAGCCGACCCTCGGCGCGGTCCTGCCGGCGGCCGAGCCGGCGCCGGCCCTCGTCGTCGGCGGCGCGCAACAGAGCTGGCCGGCGTACCGCGTCGTCTTCCGCGACGTCGAGTACGTCGCCGGCGTCGACGCCGCGCGGCGCATCCGCTTCATCGAGACCACCGACGCGCGCTTCCGCACGCGCGAGGGGCTGCGCGTCGGCGCCACGCTCGACGACGTCCTCGCCGCGGGCGGGCGCATGCCGGTGTACGAGGCGGGGTGGGGACGCTGGTCGCTGCTGCAGTCGGGATGGTGCGCGTTCTTCGCCGCGCCGTCGGCGAACGACAAGCTCGGGCCGCCGCTGGTGCTCAGTTATTTTCGGCGCGACGACATCGTCGTGGATCGGCCGCGAATCTAGTGGTCGAACGCCGCCGGCGGCTGCGTGCAGTCGGACGGATGTGCTACACTGCCAATAACTTGACTGCGAAATCCTTTGTGGCGGCGGTGGTGTGCGGGCTGAGTCTGGCAGCCTCTGCCGCCGCCCAATGCACGTCCGGCCTCGTCTCCGTTTCTCAGCCGTTTGTCTTCCCGAATCACGCCGCCGGACCGCTGGTCTGGACGGGCTCGGTTTACGGCGCGATCAAGGTCGACGCCGGCAACTCCGCGAACTCGCTCTACTTCGCGTTCTACGACGTGAACCTCACCCAGGTCCAGGCCGACACGCTCCTCGTCGGGGCCACGGCGGCAACCCGCCGCATCCTGCTCTGGAACGGCAGCGAGTTCGCGCTCTTCTACCAGACGCCCGCGCAGCAACTGACCTACCTGCGCCTCGACGCGAACGGCAACCCCGTCGGCGCTCCGATCGCGGTTGCGCCGCAGCACGGCGTCGCGCCGGGCGAGGAGTACGACGCGGCGTGGGACGCGTCGCGGAAGACGTACGTCATCTTTCACGCGATCAAGGCCGGCCTCGATCGGGGACTGTGGCTCACCGTGATCGGGCTCGATGGAACGCAGAAGTCGGACGAGACGGTTTCGCTGTTCAACGCCGATCCGACGTATCCGCGCGTGGCCGTGACGCCGTCGGGGACGATCGGCATCGCCTGGTCGCGCCTCGTCAACAACGGCCAGCAGGAGCTGGCCTTCGGCGTCTACGTGCCGGGAAGCGGACCGCTCAGCGTTTCCAGCGTGCGCGCGGGCGGATCGAATCCGCGCCTGGCCACCGACGGCCGCTTTTTCCTGCTCGTCTACAGCTCGCCGGTGACCGGCGGCACCGTCCTCCGCGACGTGAAGTACGACACCGCCGGCCGGGTCGCCACCGCCGACACGCTGCTGCTCAGCGTCGCACAGGACGACGCCGCGTTCTCGCTGATTCCGAACCCGGCCCTCGGCGAGTGGGGATCGCTGTACGTGAGCTATCCGATCGGTTTCGCGAATCCGTCGTTCGGGGAGACGCGCCTGCTGCGGATCTTCTTCTCCGGCGCGCCGCCGACGGATGCGCAGTTGGCCACCGACGGCACGAAGCGCACGCTCCCGCCGCAGTCCGAGCTGACGTGGAACGGCACCGGCTACGTCGCCGCCATCGGCCGCTTCCTGACCGGCGGCGACGCCTCGGAGTCGTACTACGCGCGCTACTGTCCGCTGCTCGTGACGGCGTCGGCGAATCCGGCGGTCGCCGTCACGTTCTCGCCGATCACGTTCACGGCGAATCCGTCCGGCGGCACCGGACCGTATAAGTTCTCGTGGTCGTTCGGCGACATCTCCTCGCCCGAGCCGGGGCAGACCGTGACGCACAGCTATCACGATCCCGGCACGTACACGGCCACGGTGACGGCCACCGACGCCACCGGCGCGGCGACGACCAGCACGGTGACGGTGACGATCGCCAAGCTCCGCCGCCACGCGGCGGGCCGGCCGTAGTGCAGCGGCGCTTCGTCGCCTGGCTGTGCGCGTCGGCCGCGTTCATGGCCGCCGTTCTCCTGCTCGACCGCGACGGCCTCGTCCCTCAGCTCCTCCTCGGCGGCGCGACCGCGGTCTTCGTCGCGCTCTTCGTGCGCCATCTGCGCCTCGACGCGCGGCCGATCCTCTGGTGCGTCGCCGTCGCGACGACCGGCGAGGTCGTGCTGTCGCTCGGCTGGGGCCTCTACCGCTATGGACACGCGCTGATCCCGCTCTATGTCCCGCCCGGCCACGGCCTCTTTTTCGCGTTGGCGATGGCGACGGCGCGCCAGCCGCTGCTGCAGCGCCGCGCGCCGGCGATCACGCGCGCCGTCTTCGCCGCCGGCACGCTGCTGGCCTTCTGGAGCCTTTTCGCGCGTCACGACGTGTGGGGAGCGCTCTGGTGGCTCGGCGCGCTCGCGCTCGTGCGCTCGTCGCGCAACCAGCTCATGCTCGCCGCCTGCTTCACGTACACGATCGCGCTCGAGTACGCCGGCACCGCCATCGGCAACTGGCGCTGGGCGGCCGAGGTGCCGTTCGTCGGCTTGCACTCGGCGAACCCGCCGGCGGGGGTGGGAATCCTTTACATCCTGCTCGATCTGATCGTGATGGGGATTACGACGGCGGCGGGGACTCGCGTCACGGAACGTCGATTGATAACACCGTGATCAGCTTGGTGCGATGAATTGATTTCGCTGGCTTCTCAGTCGTAACGAGCTCGTGGCAGTCGCTATCGACGGCGGCGGCCACATGAATGGCGTCCATTGCTTTCAGACCCGAGTTGCATGC
>JBKOUP010000043.1:0-4245 GCA_046723495.1 Acidobacteriota bacterium | reverse complement strand
GACCGCTATCCCTGCTTCACGTTCATCGCCGACTGGCACGCTCTGACCTCCGATTACGCCGACACGTCGCGCGTGAAATCGGCGTCGTTCGAGGCCGCGGCCGATCTCATCGCCGCCGGCATCGACCCGCAACGCAGCGTGCTCTTCCTGCAGTCGGAAGTGAAGGAGCACGCCGAGCTGCACCTGCTGCTGTCGATGATCACGCCGCTGCCGTGGCTCGAGCGCGTGCCGTCGTTCAAAGACCAGCAGAACGAGATGAAGGACCGCGACCTCAACACCTACGGCTTCCTCGGATACCCGCTGTTGCAGACGGCCGACATCATTATCTATAGGGCGTCGTACGTGCCGGTGGGGGAGGACCAGGCCTCGCACCTGGAGCTCTCGCGCGAGATCGTGCGCCGCTTCAACAACTTCTACGGCGACGTTTTCCCCGAGCCGCTGCCGCTGCACACGACCGCGCCGAAGGTGCCGGGACTCGACGGTCGCAAAATGTCGAAGTCATACGGGAACACGATCGGCCTCACCTGGAGCGCCGACGAGATCCGCGCCGCGGTGATGACGATGTTCACCGACCCGAACCGCGTCCGCCGCAAGGATCCCGGCAATCCCGACATCTGCAATCTCTTCCAGTTCCACAAGCTCTTCTCCGACGACGCCACAATCGCGCGCGTCGATCGCGAATGCCGGACGGCGACGATCGGCTGCGTCGACGACAAGAAGCTGCTCGCCGAGATCATGATCGAGCAGCTGCGGCCGATGCGCGAGCGGCGCGAAGAGATCGACCGCGATCCGACGATCGTCTGGGACACGCTGCGCGACGGCAACGCCAAGGCCCGCGCCCGCGCCGCGGAGACGATGGAGCTCGTGCGCAAAGCCATGAAGATCGAGTTCCCGGGGCTGCGATGAGCGACGAAGAGATTCAGCCCGTTCCGCTCGCCGAGGAAGAGAGCGATGAGGAAGCGTACAAGGTCACGCTGCCGTCGTTCCACGGCCCGCTCGACCTGCTGCTGCACCTGATCAAGCAGCACAAGGTCGACATCTACGACATCCCCATCACGCTGATCACGGAGCAGTACACCGCCTACCTCGACGCCATGGAAGAGCTGGACCTCGAGGTGGCCGCCGACTACATCTACATGGCCGCGCTGCTGATCAACATCAAGTCGCGCATGCTCCTGCCGCACGACGAGGAGGCGCCGCTCGAGGATCCGCGCAAGGAGCTGGTCGACCGCCTGCTCGAGTACCAGCGCTTCAAGGCCGTGGCCGAGACGTTCGCGGAGCTCGACGTCGTGCGCATGGGCGTGTGGGCCCGCCCGCCCGCGCCGCTGCCCGGCACGACGGACGCGGAGATCGACATGAGCGACGTCGGGCTCTTCGATCTGATCGACGCCTTCCGCACGGCGCTGAACCGCTACAAGCTCAATCACCCGCAAGCGCTGGAGCTGAAGCGGACGATCCACAAGATCTCGGACAAGATGCACGAGCTGTACGAGAAGGTGAAGGAGAAGTCGCCGCTCCGCCTGCAGTGGTTCCTGGAAAACCGCGACCGCGACGAGTTGATCGCCGTGTTCCTCGGCACGCTGGAGCTGGTGCGCCTGGGAGGCATTTCCCTGCAGCAGAGTGAGCTCTTCGGCGACATCCTCATCGGAAGAACGGAGAAGGAGATCGATGCGGCGCAGTTCGCGCTGTTCGATGGATAGGGAACAGCGAACAGATGACGGATGACAGCTGCCTTCATACTCTGTCACCTGTTCCCTGTTCCCTGTTCCCTGTCACCTATGGAACGACCGCAATGCCAATAGAACCATCTGAACTTCGCGCCGCCATCGAAGCCATCCTCTTCGTCAGCAACGAGCCGGTGCGCACCGAAGATCTGGCCGAGGCCTTCGCCGACGACGGCGGCCTCGACGCCGTGATCGCGCAGTTGGAAGAGATCAAGCGCAGTTTCGACGCGAACGTCGGCGGCTTCATGCTCGAGCAGGCCGCCGGCGGCTGGCGCTTCGCCACCCGCGCCGAGCACGAGCCGACGCTGAAGAAGTACTTCGACCGCAAGGGACAGAACCGCCTGTCGATCGCGGCGCTGGAGACGCTGGCCATCGTCGCCTACCGGCAGCCGATCACGGCGCCGGAGGTGTCGGAGCTGCGCGGCGTGAACTCGAACGCCGTCATCCGCACGCTGCTGGAGCGGCACATGATCCGCGTGGCCGGGCGGAAGAACGTCGTCGGCAGTCCGTTCCTCTACAAGACCACCAAGGACTTCCTCCTTCACTTCGGCTTGAACGACATCCGCGACCTGCCGCGCCTCGAGGAGTTCGGCGACTTGATCGGCGAGAACATCAACGAGGAGCTCGTGGCCGCGATCGAGAGCGCGCCCGAGCCGGCCATCACGCCCGCCGAGATCACCGAGGCGTCGACGGAAGAAGAAGCGGCGGCGAACGAAGCGGCGGCGCTCGACGAGCTGCGTGGCGCGGTACAATCAGACGATAACCAGCGAGAGTGATGCAGGAGCGATTGCAGAAAATCATCGCGCATGCCGGATACGCGTCGCGGCGTGAAGCGGAGGCGATGATTCGGGAGGGGCGGATCACGGTGAACGGCCGGACCGTCACCGAGCTCGGCTCGAAGGCCGACGCCGACCGCGATCACATCAAGGTCGACGGCAAGCTGATCACCCATGCCGAAGCGCACCGCTACATCCTCATCTACAAGCCGAAGGAAGTGATGACCACGGTGGAAGACCCGCAGGGGCGGCGCACGGTCGTCGATCTCGTGCGCGGCGTGCGCGAGCGCATCTACCCGGTCGGCCGCCTCGACTACCACAGCGAAGGGTTGGTGCTGCTGACGAACGACGGCGAGCTGGCCTTCAAGGTGGCCCATCCGAAGCACGGCTCGGTGAAGACGTACAACGTCAAAGTGCGCGGCATCCCCGAGGAGCGGATCATCGAGAAGCTGAGCCGCGGCATCACCCTCGAAGGGAAGCGCACCCTCCCGTGCGAGATCTCCCCGATCAAGACCACGGGGAAAAAAGCGGATGAGGGGAACAGCTGGTGGGAGGTGAAGCTCCGCGAAGGACGGACGCAGCAGATCCGCAAGATGTTCAAGGCCGTCGGGCACCCGGTGCAGAAGCTGCGGCGCGTGGCCATCGGGCCGATCGCCGATCCGAAGCTGCTGCCCGGCGTCTGGCGCGAGCTGACCAAGCACGAGGTGAAGCTGCTGACCACGCTCAAGGACCTGCCGGCCAAGGCCAAGCCGAGGCCTCGCCGCGCGCCGTCGAAGAAAAAGCCGGCTGCGAAGAGCCGCGGCAAAAAGACAACTTCCCGCGCTCCGGCGCGCCGCCGCGCCGCGCGCCGCGGATGATGGCGCTCATCGTCGCCATCGACGGTCCCGCCGGCACCGGCAAGTCGACGGTATCGCGCCGCGTGGCCCGCGCGCTCGGCCTACCGATGATCGACACCGGCGCGATGTACCGCGCCATCGGACTGGCCGCCGTGCGCCGCGGCATCGACCTCCGCGACGCTCCTGCCTTGGAGGCGCTGGCGAACGACACGCGCATCGACTTCATCCCCGGCGAGCCGCCGCGCGTGCTCCTCGACGGAGAGGACGTGACGGAATCGATCCGCACGCCGGAGATCAGCATGGCCGCGTCACATGTCTCCGCCGTCCCCGCTGTCAGGCGCGTGATGGTCCGCCTCCAGCAGGAGCTCGGCCGCCGCGCCGGCGGCGTGCTCGAAGGGCGCGACATCGGCACGAAGGTCTTCCCCGAAACCCCGCACAAGTTTTTTCTCACCGCCCGCCCCGAGGTGCGCGCCCTGCGCCGCATGCACGACCTCGAAGCGCGCGGCACGCCGCAGCCGTACCGGCAGGTCCTCGCCGAGACCATGCAGCGCGACCGCCAGGACTCGACGCGCGCCGACTCGCCGCTGACATACGACGAGTCGTATCGGCTCATCGATACGAGCGATTTGACGATCGATGAGGTGGTGGGGCGAATTGTGGAAGCGGTGCGGGGCGCGCGTTAGAAGTGCTTATGCAGACCGGCCTGTTTGAGGACAGCATTTGCAGTGTGCCGTGACTTGATGCTGTCATCGACGACAAAACGGCGGTTGCTCACGGGGCTGAACCAAATCTCGTGATCGCCTTTTCCGTGGCGCTCGAAACGGCAACCGTGATCCAGCAACAGGCGTTTGAGCTCGGGCGTAAACGACGAAGCCATCTATGAGGCCAACGTTACGAGCTCCTGGCGGT
>JBKOUP010000354.1:0-2893 GCA_046723495.1 Acidobacteriota bacterium | reverse complement strand
CTGGTGGCTGATCGCCCTCATCATCGGCTCGACGGTGTACGGGATCCGCCGCTATCACGAGACGTACAAAGGGAAGCGCGTGATCGACGGCATCATGCTGAAGGCGCCGATCGTCGGCATCCTTCTGCGCAAGATCGCCGTGGCCCGCTTCTGCCGGACGCTGTCGACGCTGACGTCGTCGGGCGTCCCCATCCTCGACGGCCTGACCATCACCGCGCGCACGGCCGGCAACTCGATCATCGAGGACGCCATCATGGCCACGCGCAAGTCGGTCGAGGAAGGCAAGACCATCAGCGAGCCGCTCGGCGACACCGACGTCTTCCCGACCATGGTCGTGCAGATGATCGCCGTCGGCGAGCAGACCGGCGCGCTCGACACGATGCTGTCGAAGATCGCCGACTTCTACGAGGACGAGGTCGACGTGGCCGTGGCCGGCCTCATGAAGCTGCTCGAGCCGGTCCTGATCGCGTTCCTCGGCGTGGCCATCGGCGGCATCGTCATCGCCATGTATATGCCGATGTTCTCGCTGATTTCGCAAATTGGTTAAGGTTCTTAGGTTCTTAGGTTCTTAGTTCTTAGGAGGGCCCGGGCATCTGCTCGGGCCTCGCCTAAGAACCAAGAACTAACAACTAAGAACCTAAGAACCTGACAACCAATGTCCTCCGACGCCCGCATGCTCATCGCCGTCCGCGTGGTCGTGGTCACCACGCTCCTCCTCGGCGCGCTCATCATTCAGTACACCGTCCGCGAGCTCCTGCCGATCAACTATGTCTACCTGACGGCCGGCGTCACCTACGTCCTGACCCTCCTCTACATCGCCGTCGGGAAGCTCAGCGCCTCCCGCCCGATCAACCTCGGCATTCAGATCGGCGGCGACCTCCTCATCGAGACCTTCCTCGTCTACTTCACCGGCGGCCTCGACTCGCCGTTTTCGTTTCTCTACCTCGTCTCCATCATCACCGCCTCGATGCTCCTCTATCGCCGCGGCGGGCTGCTGTCCGCCAGCGGCGCGGTCATCCTCTACGGCGCGCTCGGCGACCTGATGTACTACGGCGTCCTGCACCAGCCGGAGCAGTCGTGGTTCGTGCCGACGCCCTGGACCTCCTCGCGGCTCTACCTGAACATGGCCACGAACTTCGCCGGCTTCTACGCCACGGCCCTGCTCACGTCGTACATCTCCGAGAAGCTGCAGCGCACCTTCGCGGAGCTCGACGTCAACCGCCACCGCCTGGCCGAGCTGCGCGCGCTGAACCAGAATGTCGTCGAGTCCATCCCCTCCGGTCTCATCACGCTGTCGCCGGAGGGCGTCGTCACCTTCGCCAATCCCGCGGCCGCGCAGATCCTCCTCCGCGACGCGCACGACCTGGTCGGCCGCCACGTCAGCGACCTCGGCTTCTTCACCGCCGCCGAGTGGCGCGTCGTCCACGAGAGCATGGGCATCGCTCCGCTCATGCGCATGGAGAAGGACCTCGGCGTCGGCGACGACGCGCACACGATCGGCTGGGCCGTCACGCCGCTGAACACGATCGAAGGGGCGGCCTCCGGCTACACGCTGATCTTCCAGGACCTCACCGACATGAAGAAGCTCGAGGCCGAGCTGCGCCTCAAGGACCGCATGGCCGCGGTCGGCGAGCTCTCCGCCGGCATCGCCCACGAGATCCGCAACCCGCTGGCCGCCATCGCCGGCTCGGTGCAGGTGTTGAAGAAGTCGGAGGCGCTCACGTCGCAGGAGCAGCGCCTCATGTCGATCATCCTCCGCGAGTCGGAGCGGCTCAACAAGTCGATCGCCGACTTCCTCCGCTTCGTGAAGCCGCAGGAGAAACATCCGGTGGAGTTCGACATCGCCCAGAGCCTCGCCGAGACCCTCGACCTCCTGGCCAACTCGGCGGAGCTCAGCCCAGAGCACAAGATCGAGCGCCGGATCGCGCCGCCGTCGTACACCATCGTCGGCGACGGCGACCAGATCCGCCAGGTCTTCTGGAACATCGCCCGCAACGCCGTGCAGGCCATGCCTCGCGGCGGCCGGCTGCACGTGGCCACGGAGGTCGGCGACGGCGAGTACAACATCGTCTTCGCCGACAGCGGCCGCGGCATGAGCGACTCCGATCAGCGCCGCCTCTTCCAACCCTTCCGCACGAACTTCCCCACCGGCACCGGCCTCGGCATGGCCATCTCCTATCGCATCGTGCAGGAGCACGGCGGGCGCATCGACGTCCGCTCGCGCGAGGGGAGCGGGACGATGATCACGGTGTCGCTGCCCGCTTAATCAGTTTATCCCTCGCGAAGACGAGGGATCATCAGCGCACCTGCGCGACTCGAACCTCAGGCAACATCGTCGCAGGTGAGCCCATGATCCCGCGTCTTCGCGCGGGATAAACTAAAGCAGTGTCCGACGAGCACCTCCTCACGCCCGAAGCCCTCGACGACGACATCCAGGCCGAGCTCTCGCTCCGCCCGAAGAAGCTCCGCGAGTACATCGGCCAGGACAAAGTGAAGGCGAACCTGGAGATCTCCATCACCGCCGCGCGCAGGCGCAACGACGTGCTCGACCACGTGCTCCTCTTCGGTCCCCCCGGCCTCGGCAAGACGACGCTGGCGAACATCATCGCCAACGAGATGTCCTCGCCGCTGCGCGCCACCTCGGGGCCCGCGCTCGAGCGGCCCGGCGACGTCGTCGCCATCGTCACGAACCTGCAGGAAGGGGAGACGCTCTTCATCGACGAGATCCACCGCCTCGCCGCGCCGGTCGAGGAGGTGCTCTACGCGGCCATGGAGGACTACCACGTCGACGTCGTCATCGGACAGGGGCCGGCGGCGCGCACGGTGAAAGTCGACGTTCCCCGCTTCACCCTCATCGGCGCGACGACGCGCGCCGGCCTCCTCACCGCGCCGC
>JBKOUP010000052.1:0-1913 GCA_046723495.1 Acidobacteriota bacterium | reverse complement strand
GTCGACGGTGAAGTAGATCGCCGAGCCGTTCGGCTGGCCGACGCTCGCGGCCTGCGCCATCGCGCCCTGCGCGTCCGCGGTGCCGCGGTCGGCGCTGAAATAGCTGTAGCTCGTCGGGCCGTCTTCGTAGACGGCGACGAGCTGGAGGCCCGCGTCGCAGATGATGACCGCCTCCGCGCTGGTCAGCTTCTTTCCCGGGATCTTCGTGGTGCGGCTGTAGTAGCGGCCGACGAACGAGTAGCCGCTTTGAACCAGCTCCGCGGCAACGTCGGCGGTGACCTGCGTGGTGGTGTCCAGACCGGTGAGCGTGGCCATTAGCGGTCGCGTTCCATCACGAAGTCGAGCGCCGTTTCCAGCGTCTCCTTCGCGGGGGAGTTGGCGAACGGCGCGAGCGCGGCGCGGGCGCGGTCGGCGTAGTCGCGGGCGATGGCGCGCGTCTCGTCGAGGCAGTCGTACTTCTGCACGAGGCGGAGGATCTCTGCGGGATCGCCGTCGAACGTCTTCGTCGAGGCGATGCGGGCGATCATCGAACGCTCGCTCTCCGTCGCGCGCGGCAGGGCCAGGAGCAGCGGCAGCGTGACTTTGCCTTCCTTCAGGTCCGACAGCGCCGGCTTGCCGAGGATCTCCGTGCTCGAGGTGAAATCGAGGAGATCGTCGATCAGCTGGAAACAGACGCCGAGGTTGAAGCCGTAGTTGAACAGCGACGTCGCCGAGCTCTCCGGCATCTCCACCAGATAGGCCGGAATGCGGCAGCAGGCGCCGAAGAGCGCCGCGGTCTTGCGGCCGACGATGTCGAAGTAGTCGTCGCGGGTGATGTCGTGGCGGCCGTTCGTCTCCAATCCGAGGATCTCGCCCTCGATCATGCGGATCGTCACGTTCGACAGCAGGCGCAGCACCTCGAGGTTCCCCTCGGCCAGGGCCATGTTCATCGAATGCGTGTAGAGGTAGTCGCCGACCAGCACCGTCAGGTTGTTGCCCCAGCGGTAGTTGATCGACGTGCGCCCGCGGCGGAGGGCGGCCTCGTCGATGATGTCGTCGTGCACCAGCGTGGCGGTGTGGATGAACTCGATCACCGCGCCGTAGACCACGTCGCGGTAGCCGTCGTAGCGGAGCATCTTCGAGACGAGCAGCAGCAGGGCAGGGCGGAGGCGCTTTCCCCCGCCGCCGAGGATGTGCTGGCCGACGTCGTGGATGGTCTGGATTTGCGACTGGAAGTTGCGGCGCAGCTCTTCCTCGACGAGCTGCAGTTTCGGCGCGATCAGGTCGATAAGCCGTTCGGCGCGCGAGAGTTGCTCGTTGACCGTCACGGGGGGAAGGATAAACGAAGCGGCGAGGCTGCTCAACCGCGGTAGTTCGTGAACTGGAGCGGGATGCCGAAGTCCCCTTCGCGCACGAGAGCCATGGCCTTCTGCAGCTCGTCCTTGTTGCGGCCCGTGACGCGCACCTGGTCGCTCTGAATCGACGCCTGCACTTTCATCTTGGCGTCCTTGATCGTCTTGACGATCGCCTTCGCTTTCTCCGACTCGATCCCCTGCACGATCTTGACGTGCTGGCGCACCGTGCCGCCGGCGGCGGGCTCGACCTTGCCGTAGTCGAGGGCCTTCAGGACCACATGGCGCTTCACCAGCTTCGTCTCCAGGATGTCCTTGACGCTGCGCAGCTTCCCCTCGTTGTCGGAGACGAGGATGATCTCGTCTTTGGCCAGCTCGATCGAGCTCTTGCTCCCCTTGAAGTCGAAGCGCTGGGCGAGCTCCTTCTGGGCCTGCTGGACGGCGTTGGCCACTTCCTGCATGTCCGTCTTCGAGACGATGTCGAACGAGAATTCCTGCGCCATTACTCGTCCTCGGAGCGCCGCCATCCGCGGCGGCTGGTCTCGCGGCGTCCCGCCGCGGTGAGGCGGGACGCCTCACAGC
>JBKOUP010000327.1:0-4036 GCA_046723495.1 Acidobacteriota bacterium | reverse complement strand
GCGGTGACGGTCTGCACCACCGCGTAGACGGCCATCAGCTCCTCGTGACTTCCCGTCCCCCACCCCTGCGTCAGCGTCGGCCCGCCGAGGTCGACGAAGGCGGTGCCGTCGGGAAGGAGGTAGGCGGCGCGGACGACGGTGTCGGCCGGGAAGCTCCGCGCGCGCGCCGGGCTCGCCGGCGGCTTGATGAGCTCGCGGACAACGACCGGCATCGCCGCGGCGGGGTTTTCGGGGAGGGCGACGTTGCGCTGCTCCGAGCCGAGAAGCATGTCCAGACCCTGGTAGTAGAGCGTGACCGGGCGGACGGCGACTTTGTTCTCGACCGCGAGGTTGGACGAGAGCTGCTGCGCCGGTTTTCGATTGCACGCCGCCGCGAGCGCGACGAGGAGGACGACGACTCGGCGCAACTACGGGCCTGCCTTCTGCCGAGGTGACAGGGAACGGGTGACGGGTGACAGGTGGGTCGATGTCGTGGCCGGTTTCGCGGTCGTTGTCGTGGCCGGACCTGTTCCCTGTTCCCTGTTCCCTGTTCCCTGCGCGGGTGCCGGCGGCGCCGGCTGCACGATCCCGATCCGCGTCTCGTAGTCCGTCTTGTAGCGCTCCACCGCCGTCGTCAGGGCATCGACGACGGTCTTCTGGAACTCCTCCGACTTGATCTTCGCCTCTTCGCTCGGATTGGTGATGAAGGCCACTTCCACGAGCGCCGCCGGCATGGTCGCGCCGACCAGCACCTTGAACGGCGCCTGCTTCACGCCGCGGTTGGCGACGCCGTGCACGCGGTTCATCTCTTCCTGGATGTCCTGCGCGAAACGGCTCGACTCCTGGAGGTACTGCTGCTGGGCGAGGTCCCAGAGGATCAGCTTCAGGTCGTTCGCCGGCGCGCGCTCCATGGCGTTCTCCGTCTCCGCGGCCTTCTTCGCCAACTCGTCGCTCGCTTCGAGCGAGAGGAAGTAGACCTCCGATCCCTTCGCTCCTTTGACGACGGCGGCGTTCATGTGCACGGAGAGGAAGAGATCGGCGTGGTACTGGTTGGCGATGGCGGTGCGCTGGTCGAGGGAGACGACGCTGTCGTCGCTGCGGGTGAGGACGACGCGCGCATGGAGCTTCGACTCGAGGGCGTCGTGGAGCTTCTGGCAGAGGGCCAGCGTGGCGTCCTTCTCCATGAATCCGCCCGGACCGATGGCGCCGACTTCCTTTCCGCCGTGGCCGGGGTCGATGACGATGGTGTGGATGCCCGGCTGCTCGGCCGGCCTCGTGGGCAGTTGCGGCGGCGGCGTGCCCGGCGCGGGCGCCGCGCCCTTGCGCAGGTCGATGACGATGCGGAAGGGATTGTCGAGGCGGTACGTGTCGGCGGCGACGTCGGGCGCGGTGAGGACGATGCGCAGGTCGCTCCCGGCCACGGCGACGCTCTTCACGTACGGATCGTCGAAGGCCTGCTCGGGCCCGGGCGCCTTGAGCTGGGCTTTGAAGCGGACGGTGTAGGCGCCTGGCTCTTTGATGATCGTGTACTCCGCCGGCGCGGTCAGGGTGAGGACGATTTTGGAGATGCCCTGGATGTTGGCAACCGAGGTCTGCACGCCGACGACGCCACGCTGCACGGTGCGCGACTGCAGGACGCGCGCGGCCGGATCCCAGACGAGCTCGAGGTCGCCGGCGCGGGAGAGGAAGCCCTGGAAGAATTGCAGGACGACGTAGGGCTTGCCGGCGACGACGAGCGGCGGCACCGGCATCTCGATGAGGTCCTCGCGCACGACGGCGAAGCGGCTGTCCGGACCGAAAGCAGCCATGGTCGAGCCGAAGGTGGCCTTGAAGCCGTTCGCGTCCTGCTTGACCGAGCCGCCGAGGGCGGCCAGAACGTCGTCGGCGGCGAAGTACATGACGCCGTTCTGCACGAGCAGGCCGACGGGCTTGTCGCCTTGCGGCGTGCGCAGGACGGCGGTGGTGGGAGTTTGGGCCAGGAGGACGAGGGCGAGGAAGGGGATAATGCGCTTCATGCGGACGGTCGGATTATCGCATCGGCTGCGACGAATGCAGAATGCAGAATGCAGAGTGCAGAATTGGATGCGAAGCCTTTCTGCATTCTGCATTCTGCATTCTGCATTCATCCTCGCCGCCTGCGGCCCCGCCCCTAACACCCCCCGCGTGGCCCACGATCCCGTCTCCATCCGCGGCTGGCTCTACGATGTCGAGGGCGGCCCGAACGCGCCGTTCCGCACGGCGGAGACGGAGGCGGCGCGCAAGACCCACCTCTTCCAGGCCACGTACGTCGAGGTCGTGAACGCGCCGTACGTCTCCGGCGGCATCGCCGAGAACGGCTCCTTTCTGCTGCTCGACGTGCCGCCGGGAAAAGTGACGGTCATCTTCACCGCGCCGGGCGTGGCGACGGCCAAGTTGGAGATGGACAACGTGCCGGGCAACGCCGACATCTTCGTCCCCGGCATCGTGATGAAGCCGAACGGCGTCGGCTTCGTCGATCCGTCAGCGGTGAAGGTGCGCATGGCCGCGCAGATCGACAAGCCCCGGCCGGGCGGGACGGCGGTGACGATCGCGGGCGCGCGCGTGCCGGTGATCGACACGCCCATCGCCCAGATGGCGGACCGCCACGACTACCCGATCCCGCCGACGACGCTCGTGCCGATTGCGAAGGTCAAGTAGGGCCTGGCACGCCCCGTGCCGCGCGCTCTGCCATGAGCGGCAACATCTTCGAGCGCTTCGCCGCGACGGCGACGCGCTGGACCGGCTCGACCTCCGCGTTCATCGCCGCGGTCTCGATCATCGTCGTTTGGCTCGTCACCGGGCCGCTGTTCCACTTCTCCGACACGTGGCAACTCGTCATCAACACCGGCACGACCATCGTCACCTTCCTCATGGTCTTCCTCATCCAGCGCGCGCAGAACAAGGATGCGCTGGTGCTGCAGATCAAGCTCAACGAGCTGATCGCGGCGATGCAGGGGGCGAGCAACCGTCTCATCGCCGCCGAAGACTTGACCGAGGAGGAGCTGAAGGCGCTCGAGGAGCACTTCCAGAAGCTCGCCGACATGGCCAAGAAAGAGCGGCGCATCACCGAGTCGCACTCGATCGAGGAGGCCGAGGCGCGGCACGCCTTCAAGAAGCGGCGCCGATCAGATCGGCAAACTTCCTGAGGTCGATGTTGCCGCCGGAAACGACGGCCACGATCGGTCCCTCGCCGGCGCGGCCCGAGAGTGCCGCGGCCACCGGCAGCGCGCCCGCGCCCTCGCAGATCACGCGCATGGTCTCGGCCACGACGCGCATGGCGTCGCGCACCTCGGCGAGCGACACGACGATCGAGCCGTCGACAAGGCCGTGCATCCGCTCCCACATGCGCGGGAAGATGCTCTTGCCGCCGGCGCCGTCGACGAACGACGCCTCCCACTTCTCGAACACCTGCGGCGCTCCCTTGCCGAACGACAGCGCGCCCGGCGCGGCCGTCTCCGGCTCCGCGCCGAGGATGCGCACGTGCGGGGCGAGCTGGCGCACGGCGCTGGCCACGCCGGAGATGAGGCCGCCGCCGCCGATCGCAGTTATGACGGTCTTGACGTTCGGCAGGTCCTCGAGGATTTCCAGACCGAGCGTGGCGTTGCCGGCGACGAAGTCGTGATCGTCGAAGGGATGGATGAACGTCCCCTCGACGCCGGGAAAGGCGCGCGACTCCATCGCCAGCCAGCAGGCGTCGAACGGAGCCTTGACGATGCGCGCGCCGAGGTTGCGCATCCGTTCGAGCTTCGTCTCGGGCGCGGTCTCGATGGCCACGACGGTGCAGGGGATGCCGGCGTCGCGCGCGGCGAAGGCGACGCCCTGCCCGGCGTTGCCGGCGCTGATCGTCCAGACGCCGCGACTCCGCGCCTCGGCCGACAACATCGCCACCGCGTTCGTCGCGCCGCGAATCTTGAAGGCGTTGATCGGCTGCAGCGTCTCCAGCTTCAGCCAGATCTCGGGCGTTCCGGCGTCGTGCCGCAAGCGGACCAGTGGCGTGCGAACGGCGATGTTGTGGATGCGCTCGCGAGCGGCACGAATG
>JBKOUP010000488.1:0-9394 GCA_046723495.1 Acidobacteriota bacterium | reverse complement strand
ATCCCGGCGTCCTCGTGCACATCCACGACATCTTCTCGCCGCGCGGCTACCCCGACGAGTGGACGAAGAACAAAGTCCTCCTCTGGAACGAGCAGTACTTGCTGGAGGCCTTTCTCACGCACAATCGCGACTGGGAGATCGTCGCCGCGCTCAACGACCTGCACCACGGGCATTACGACCGCCTGAAGGCGCGCTGCCCGTTCTTGCGGCCGGAGCACGAGCCGGGCTCGTTCTACCTCACGAGAGCAGCAGCTCCAGGTCCTCGGCCGTGATCTGCCGCAGGATGCTGTTCTCCTCGCCGACGATGGCGTCGGCCAGCGAGCGCTTGCTCTCCTGCAGCTGCAGGATCTTTTCCTCGATCGTGTCGCGGGCCACGAGGCGGTAGGCGACGACGTTGCGCGTCTGGCCGATGCGGTGGGCGCGGTCGATGGCCTGCGCCTCCACGGCCGGGTTCCACCACGGGTCGAGGAGGAAGACGTACTCCGCGGCGGTGAGATTGAGTCCGAGCCCGCCTGCCTTGAGGCTGATGAGGAACACCGGCACGCGCTCGTCCTCCTGGAAGCGCTTCACCTGCGCGGCGCGGTCGCGGGTCTGGCCGTCGATGTAGGCGTAGTCGATGCCGCGCGCGTCCATGCCCTCGCGCACGATCGACAGCAGCGACGTGAACTGCGAGAAGACCAGCACCTTGTGCCGCTCGTCGAGGAGGATGGGCAGCTCCTCGAAGAGCGTGTCGAGCTTGGCCGAGGCGTCTTCGCGCAGCGCCGCGTTCACGAGCCCGGGATGGCACGCCGCCTGGCGCATGCGCAGCAGGGCTTCGAGGATGTGGATCTTCGACGTGGCCAGCCCCTTCTCGGCGACGCGCGTCAACAGCGAGGTGCGGTAGTAGTCGCGCAGCTCGTCGTAGAGCTTGCGCTGCTTCGGCTCGAGCTCGCACCACATCGTCTGCTCGACGCGCTCGGGAAGCTCCGGCGCGACCTGGGCCTTCGTCCGGCGCAGGATGAACGGCCGCACGCTGCGCGCGAGCATGGCTCGCGACTCGGCGGCATCGGGCGTGCGTTTGCCGGCCTCGCGCAGCAGCTTCGTCACGCGCGTCGACTTCGCCCGCAGCATGCCGGGGTTGAGAAACTCGAAGAGGCTGGCCAGCTCGCCGAGGTGATTCTCGACGGGCGTGCCGGTGAGGGCCAGGCGGTGGCGGGCCTTGAGCAGCGTGACCGCCTTCGCGGCCTGGCTCGAGGCGTTCTTGATGGCCTGGGCCTCGTCGAGGATGACGTAGTCGAACTCGACGCCGGCGATCTGCGCGATCTCGCGGCGCATGAGCGCATACGTGGTGAGGACGACGTCGTAGCCGGCGAAGTGCTCGGTCGTCGGCAATCGATCGGGCGAGGCGTGGTCGAGGACGCGCAGCTCGGGCGTGAAGCGCTCCGCCTCCGCTTTCCAGTTGAAGACGACGGAGCGCGGCACGACGACGAGCGACGGGCGGCGGTCGCGGGCGCGGCGGCGCTGGTCGAGAAGCGCCAGGACCTGGATGGTCTTGCCAAGGCCCATGTCGTCGGCGAGGCAGCCGCCGAAGTCGAGATCGCGGAGGAAGGAGAACCATCCGAGAGCATCCTGCTGATAGGGGCGCAGGGTGCCGCGGAACGACGGCGGCGGTTCCTCCGCCTTCAGCGCGACGTCGACGATCTTCCGGCGCGCGCGGTCGAAGACGTCGTCGAACGACACGTCCTGCCGCGTCGCCAGCAGGGCATCGAGGAGGACGACCTGGTTGCGGCGGAAGCGCAGTCCTTCCTCGCGCTCCTCGAAAGCGGTGGCCAGGAAGGGCTCGAGCTGCTCGCGCCACTCGGGGCGGATCAGGCCGAGCCTGCCGTCGCCGAGGCGGACGAAGGCGTCGCCTTTGCGCAGGGCGGTGAGGAGGCGCGGCAGATGGACGCTTTCGTCGCCGAACGTCGCGCTGGCGTTGAGGTCGAACCAGTCGATGCCGCTGCGCAGGGAGAGATCGAGCTCGCCGACGCCGGCGTACGTTCCCTCGAGTCCGCGCACCTCCCAGCCGGCGGCGATGAGCTTCGGGATGGCCTCGGCCAGCCGAACGCGGGCGATCGACAGCGAGTCCTGCCACTTCGCGAAGCCGGCCGCCCACAGCGCATCGAGCAGGCGCCCCTCGGCAGCGGCGTCGCGCACGACGATGCTCTTCTCCGAATCGTCCCACAGCGTACGGGTCCGCGTCAGGGCGTTGACGACGCTGCCGTCGTAGTCGAAGGTGGCGACGGCCTCGGCGCCGGCGTCCCACGAGCGGTCGCGGATGTCGATGACGGCGCGCGGCGCCACGCGCCGCTCCTGCCACGCCACCTCGGCCGGCCACTCGATGGGCAGCGGCGCCGTCGATGTGGCCACGGCCTTGAAGAAGGCGTTGATCTCCTTGGCCGGCACTTCGACGGCTTCGCGGCGAAGAAGCGCGGCCCAAACGTACGTGTCGTCGTCGGCAAAGCGGGCGATGGTGTCGCGGAAGACGACGAAGCCGCCGCGGGTGATGGCCAGCGCGTCGCGGAGACGGACGATCTCGTCGCCGCGCTGCAGAAAGCCGGCGAGGATGAACTTGCTGTCGCGCTTGTCGGCGCGCACGGCCAGGCGCCACGGCTCGCCGGCGTCGAAGACGACGTTCGTCGCGTACTCGCCCTTGCCGGTGCGGATCCAGAGCCGGCCGCTCTCGATGAGCTTCGGCAGAAGATAGTCGGCCGCGGGCCAGGGGATCGATTGGCGCGGGTCGATGGCGCCGTACGTGTACCGCGACAGCATCGACAGCACCTCGCGGTCGATCGGATCGGGCAGGCTGGCGATCGCGGAGTGGGGGAGCCGCAAGGTCTGCGGTTTTCCGAGCTCGCCGTTTTTCTTCTGCGCGCGCGCGGAGATCTCGACGGAAACGCCGGCCGTCGACGTCGGCGGATCGAGCACCCAGATGATCTCCGCGGGGACGCGCCCGTTCTCGCCGTCGAGCGGATGGAGCGTCGCGGCGATCTGCGTGCGCCAGCGGCTCGTCGGGACATAGGAGACGCGGCGCGGCGGCCGCGCGGGCTCGTCGAAGTCGTCGACCTCGTCGTCGACGAGGAGGTCGTCGACCGGACCGGGGAAGTCGACTTTCTTCGACGCGCATTCGACGAGCGTGGCCCAGATGTGCTTGCAGATGTCGACGTTCTCGTCGAAATAGGGGCAGGTGCAGTACGCCCACAAGGCGCGGTCTTCATAGCGGAGGGTGATGAGGTAGTCGTCGCTGCCGCTCACCGACGCCGACACGGTCTCGTCCGCCTCGCGCTGCCGCCGCAGGCGGACGGCGCCCCGATGCGCGTACCCGACCCCGCGCTGGCGCACCTGGACCGGGACGAACTGCTCGAGAGAAGAGAGGACGAGGAGACTCACGAGGACCGCCGATTTTACCTCGGCGGGGACTCGATCTCGACCTGGCGGTAGATTTCGTCGAGGGGGAGCTCGCAGTTGACGGCGGGGAGGGCGAGGCGGGCGTCGCGGCCTTCGGCGGGGGTGTAGATCCATTGTTTGCCGTCGCGGCGGAAGTGCTCGACGAAGTACTCATCCTGCGAGACGAGTACGTATTCCTGCAGCGATTCGATCGATTGATAGGACTGAAACTTCCGTCCGCGATCGAACCCTGCGGTCGTCTCGGAGAGCACCTCGAATACGATCAGCGGGTTCAAGAGGACGTCTTTGTGATCGTCGGCGAGGCGAGGCTCATCGCAGATGACGGTGACGTCGGGGTAGTAGAACCGCGTCGGATTCAGAATTCGTATTTTGAGGTCGCTCGGAGAGACGCGGCAGGGCATGCGAAGCCGGCCGAATAGGCTGCCGATGATTCCGGCAACGATGAAGTTGTGCTGCGGGCTGGCACCAGCCATCGCATAGATTACCCCGTCGTCGTACTCGCTCTTCGTCTCGGCGGCGCGTTCGAGGCGAAGGTATTCTTCGGGACTGACCCGATATTCGGGGATCGACGCCATCCTCCATATTTTACGTGGTACAAAGCCCGCCATGCGCAAGAGCGTCCGTATTGCCGCTGCTCTTCTTTTTCTTGCCCTCCCGCTCGCCGCCCAATGGACCTCGATCGGCGACATGCCCGCACCGTCGCGGCAGGGGAGCTCGCTGCGCTTCGACAATGGCAAGGCGGTGGCGGTCGTCACGGCGCTCTCGGCCGAGGTCATCCGCGTGCGGGTCTCACCGGGGCGGGAGGGGCGGGATCATTCCTACGCGGTCGTCAATCGCGACCTCGGCGCGCCCGGCGCGACGCTCGTGGCCGGCACGACGACGTCGACGGTCACCACGCCGGCGCTGCGCGTCGTCGTCACCCATGCGCCGTTCCGCGTCAGCTTCGCCACCGCGGACGGCAACTCGCTCGACGAGGACCGCGGCACGGCCATGAACGGCGGCGCCGTCCGGGTCTGGAAGCGCCTCCGCGACGACGAGCACGTCTACGGCCTCGGCGAGAAGATCGGACCGCTGGACAAGCGCGGATGGAAGCTCGGCGGCTACAGCTTCACGAACTGGAACAGCGACACCTTCGGCTACGACGCCAGCACCGACCCGATCTACGTCTCCGTCCCTTTCTACATCGACCTGCGCCACGGCGTCGCCTACGGCGTCTTCCTCGACAACACCTTCCGCAGCAACGTCGACATCGGACATCAGTCCGAGGGCGTGCTCTCCTTCGGCGCCGACGGCGGCGCGCTCGACTACTACTTCATCTTCGGCCCGGAGCCGAAGAAGGTCCTGGAGCGCTACACGGCGCTGACGGGCCGCATGCCCCTGCCGCCGCTGTGGGCCCTCGGCTATCACCAGTGCCGCTACAGCTATTACCCCGAGTCGGTGGTGCGCTTCGTCGCCGAGAACTTCCGCATGCGGCACATCCCCGCCGACGTGATCTGGCTCGACATCCATTACCAGGACAAATACAAGCCCTTCACGTGGGACAAGAAGCGCTTCCCCGATCCGGCGAAGATGCTGGCCGATCTGCGCGCGGAGGGATTCCGCGTCGTCACGATCGTCGATCCCCATCCGCCGCGGGAAAAAGGATACGCACCGTACGAGAGTGGGCTGGCCGGCGATCACTTCGTGAAGAATCCCGACGGCTCGATTTACGCGGCGCCGGTCTGGCCGTCGAAGGCGGAGGACGGTGACACGCCCGACTGGTCGAAGCCGCCCGGAACGCTGAGCGTCTTTCCCGATTTCAGCAAGCCGGCGGCGCGGGCGTGGTGGGGCGGGCTCTATGCCGATTTCGTCAACGCCGGCGTGGCGGGGATCTGGAACGACATGAACGAGCCGGCGGTCTTCGATACGGCCAGCGGGACGATGCCGCTCGACGTCCGCCACGACAACGAGGGCTCGCCGGCGGACCACCGCGAGATCCACAACGTCTACGGCATGCTCATGAGCCGGGCCACGTACGAGGGCCTTCTCCGTCTCCGTCCGAACGCGCGTCCGTTCCTGCTGTCGCGCGCGTCGTTCGCCGGCGGGCAGCGCTACACGGCGCTATGGCCCGGCGACAACACGAGCAACTGGGCCCATCTGCGCGGCAGCGTGCCGATGCTCCTCGGCCTGGGCATGTCGGGATTCCCATTCGTCGGCAGCGACATCGGCGGCTTCGTCGGCGCGCCGAGCGCGGAGCTCTTCACGCGCTGGCTGCAGGCCGGCGTGTTCTACCCGTTCATGCGAACGCATACGATGTTCGGCTCGCCCGATCAGGAGCCGTGGTCGTACGGGACGGAGCACGAGGCCCTCAACCGCAGCGCCATCGAGCTGCGCTACCGCCTGCTGCCGGAGATCTACAATGCCATGAACGAGGCGGCGGAGACGGGCGTCCCGGCCATGCGGCCGCTGCTGCTCGACTTTCCGGCCGACGAGCGGACGTACGGGACCGACGACGAGTTTCTCTTCGGCGCCGATCTTCTCGTCGCGCCGGTGCTCGAGGAAGGGGCGCGCTCGCGTGGCGTCTATCTGCCGGCGGGGGAGTGGTACGACTTCCGGAGCGGCGCGAAATTCACGGGACCGGTTGGCGTGGACGTGCCGGTGACGATGGCCTCGATCCCGATCTTCGTCCGCGGCGGCGCGTTCGTCTTCTCGCAGCCGGTCGTGCAGCACACGGGCGAGATGCCGGGGCAGCCGCTCGAGGTCACGCTCTTTCCCGCGGCGGCGTCGGAGCGGACGCTGTACGAGGACGACGGCGGCAGCCTCGATTACCGCCGCGGCGCGTTCACCCGGCGCCGCTTCGCCGCGCGCCGCGACGCCGCCGGCACGACGATCGAGATCGGCGCGCCGAACGGCTCGTACCGGCCGAAGGCTCGTCCGCTCGTGGTCACGCTGCGCGGGCAGCCGAGCGCCTCGCGCGTGCTCGTCAACGGGACGGCGGCGGCCTTCACGACGAACGAGGGGTCGGTGACCGTGACGATCGCCGACCCCTTCGCACGCGTTGAAATTCGGATCGAGAACTAACGCGCACGGAAGATGTGGCGCGGACTTCAGTCCGCGCGGGCGGGATGAATCCCGTCCAGGGCGGGATGAATCCCGCCCCACATTTCTTCACAACCTCAAAACAGGTACCGTCCTCCGATCTGGATCTGCCGCTCGCTGTTGTTGATCGTCGACGTGAGCTGTCCGAACCGCGGATCGTCCGGATTGCTGATCGGCTGGCCGTACTGCTTCCAGTTGAAGATGTTGAAGCCCTCGATGCGGAGCTGGAACTGGCCGCGGCCGGGCACGCCGAGGTCCTTGAAGAGGCCGAGGTCGACGGTGTGGTAGCCGCGTCCGCGGAAGGCGTTGCGGCCGCCGATGCGCTTGCCGCTGTTGTTGTATTCGGAGTACGGCAGAGCGCTCTGCACCGTGATCACGGAGTTCGCCCCCCATCCGCCGAGCAGCGCATTTCCCTTCGCCCACGGAAGCTCGTACGTGCCGGCCACGGTGAGGCGATGGCGCACGTCGTAGTCGGCGGGACCGTAGTCGGCGCTGAGGTCGCAGTGCTTCAGCGGGTCGCCGCAATTCGAATCGGTGGGCGAGCCGCCGCGCGACGGGTTGCCGGGGAAGAAGCCCGGACCGTCGTTGCGGGCGTTGCCGAACGTGTACGAGGCGAGATAGGAAAGGCCGTATTCGGTCCGTTGCCGCAGCGAGGCCTGAAGGGCGTCGTACCTCGCCTGGCCGATGTACTCGATGACAGTGAGGCGGGTGTTCACGGCGCCGCCGAAGCCGGCCGAGGAAAGAACCGTGGCCAGGTTGTTGGCGCGCGTGCCGACGTAGGACAGCATCGCTGACGTCGATTTCGTCAGCTCGTACTGGCCGCCGAGACTCCACTCGCGCACGCGCGGCGTCTTGCTGTCGCTCGGGATGTAGACGATGCCCGAGCCTTGGGGAAGATCGGGACTGTTCGGATTGACCGGCGTCGGCAGCGGAATCGGATCCCAGAGGTGGACATTCGCGCCCGGACCGGAGAAACGGAACTCCGTGACCACCGCCGGCGGATTCTCGGTGAGCTCGTTGTCGATGCCGCCGCGGTCGGGGGAGAAGAAGATGCCGTAGGCGCCGCGGACGGACGTGCGGTCGTTCAGCAGGTAATTGAAGCCGAGGCGGGGACCGAAGTTCCTCCGGTTCGTATCGAGCGTGGAGCGCGACGCGCCGTTCTGTCCCGGGATCACCAGCGTCTGCGTGACCGGGTCGTAGTTGGCGAGGCGGTTGTTCTTCTCGTAGTACGGGGTGAGGAGGTCCCAGCGCAGTCCGAGATTGAGAGTGAGGTTCGGGTTGACGTGCCAGTCGTCCTGCGCGAACAGCGCGTTTTCCCAGCTGATGGTGTCGCGCTGCACGAAGCCGGGCTCGCCGGTCGCGGTGAAGTTCGTCGTGCCGATCAGCATGTCTGCGACTTCGTAGCCGGTGTAGCCGGGCGAGAAGCCGAAGCCGTCGCGGTAGAAGTAGAAGCCCTTGCCGAAGCGGGTGCGATCCTGCTCCATGGAGCGGCGCAGGGCCGTGCCGCCGAACTTGACGGTGTGCGGTCCGCTGAGCCAGGTCACGCTGTCGGTGAACTGCGTCGTCTTCTCGCGGATGGTGTACTGGCCGAAGTCGCCGAGGTACTCGATGTACGTGCCGTCGCCGCCGCCGATCAGGGAGATGCCGTTGGAGAGGTTGATGCCGCCCGGTCCGCCGATCCCGAGCGCGGCATTCTGGTTTTCGCCGAAGCCGACGGGGAGGAAGCCGTACTGGAAATTGGCCACGCCGACGCGGGCCTCGTTGATCACGTTGGCGTTGAAGATGTGCGTGTCGCCGAAGCGCAGCGTGTGGCCCTTGTGGAAGGACTCGCCGGCGCCGAAGCCGGCCTGGAAGCCGGGGATTCTTCCCGGATCGGAGAACTTGTCGTCCCAGCGGCTGCCGCTGAGGAAGGCCTGGTTCTTGGCGCTGAAGGTCTGGTCGAAGCGCCCGTCGAAATCGTTGAAGTCGTCGCGCTTCTGACGCTGCGTCAGGTAGTTGTGGAGGACGCCGCCGCGTGTCGCCGGCGGAAATGCGTTCAGGTAGGCCTTGGCCACGGCATTGATCATGTTCGGAGGGATGACGTTGCCGGGGAAGGGCTGGCCCGTCGTCGGATCGTAGATGATCACCGGCGAGGAGAGGCCGCTCACCGACGGGTTGAGCAGCTCGGAGAAATCGCCCATGCGCATCTTCGCCGTCGGGACGGTGACGTAGTTCCCGACCTCGATGGGGATGCTGTTTCGCAGCCCGTGATAGCTGGCGAAGAAGAAGGCGCGATCGCGGACGATCGGCCCGCCCGCGGTCAGGCCGAAGTCGTTGTTGTTGAACTCCGGCTTCGTCGCCGCGAAGGCCGGAGTGGCGGCCAGGCCGTGCGGGCGATAGAAGTCGTAGACGCTGCCCTTGACGTCGTTCGTGCCGCTCTTGATGACGAGGTTCTGGATCGCGCCGCCGGCGCGGCCGTACTCGGCGGGAGCATTCGTGGTGATGACGGAGAACTCGCGGATCGTCTCCGGCGACGGGACGTAGGCGATGCTGTTGGTGAGGATCTGGTTGTTGTCGACGCCTTCGATGAGGTAGTTGTTGAACTGCTCGCGCAGGCCGTTGACGGAGAGGGCCGTGCCGCCGAACTCGGAATAGCGGAAGGTCTCCGCGTCGGTGCCGGCGCCGCCGCCCGAGGCGTTGCTGCCGGGGATGCCGCGCGTCACGCCGGGGACCAGCGTGGCCAGCTGCGTGAAGTTGCGGCCGTTGAGGGGCATGTTCTCCACGGTCTTGGCGTCGATGAGCGTGGCGATCTGCGACGTCGTCTTGTCGATGACCGGCGCGGTAGCGGTGACGGTGACCGTCTCCGAGACCGTCCCGAGCCTCATCTTGAAGTCCATGCGCGCCACCTGGC
>JBKOUP010000083.1:0-2726 GCA_046723495.1 Acidobacteriota bacterium | reverse complement strand
CTGGGCCCGGTTCGTGTCCTGGTATTCGTCGACGAGGATGTGCCGGAAGCGGGCGTGGATCTCGTCGCGGACGTCCTCGTGCTCGCGCAGGAGCCGGACGTAGTTGCCGATGAGGTCGTCGAAGTCCATGGCGTCGAACTCCTTCAGCCTCCGCTGATAGAGCCGGTAGACCTCGGCCACGCGCACGCCGAAGAAGTCGAGGTTGTCCTTCTCGTACTCGGCCGGCCCGATGAGCTCGTTCTTGGCGTGGGAGATGCGGTTGAGGATCGAGCGCGGCTGGAAGGCCTCGCTGCTGATCTCCAGCTCGCGCATGCAGCGCCGCACGAGCGTGAGCTGGTCCGAGGTGTCGTAAACGACGAACGACTTCGTGAAGCCGAGGCGGTCGGCGTAGCGGCGGAGCATGCGCAGCGAGGTCGAGTGGAACGTGCCGATCCACGGCCGCGCGCCGATGTTCGGGACGAGGCGCTCCACGCGGCCGAGCATCTCGTTGGCCGCTTTGTTCGTGAAGGTGACGGCCAGGATGTTGTACGGCGCCACGCCGCGCTCGCCGATGAGCCAGGCGATGCGGTAGGTGATGACGCGGGTCTTTCCCGAGCCCGCGCCGGCGAGCACGAGCAGCGGTCCGTCGCCGTGCGTGACGGCGTCGCGCTGCTGGGGGTTGAGTCCGGAAAGGTCGATCATCGGCGGCGGATGTTAACAGCGATGGATCGCCGTCATTCCGAGCCGCGAAGACGGTCGAGGAATCTCAGGCTTCCCAGTTCGAATTCCTCGCTGCGGCTCGGAATGACGCCCATTTCCTCGTCTGTTACACTCGCACGTCCGATCGGAGGCTTCATGTTTGGTTCACTCGGTCTGCCTGAGCTGCTCGTCATCCTGGTCATCGTGATCATCATCTTCGGCGCCGGCCGCCTGCCGCAGCTCGGCCGCGGACTCGGCGAAGGCATCCAGAACTTCCGCAACGGCCTCCGCAACGAAGAAAAGAAGGCCGCCGAAGAGAAGAAGGAAAAGCCGGCCTAGCTCCCTTGGCTCGTTGGCTCATCACCGGCGCGGGCGGCATGGCCGGCACCGACCTCCGCGAGGCGCTGGCGCTTCGCGATGAGCCCGTCGTCAGCCTCACCAAGAACGAACTCGACATCACCGACTCGCGCATGGTCTCGCGCTGCGTGGCCGAGGCCCGGCCGGACGTGATCGTCAACTGCGCGGCATACACGAGAGTCGATCAGGCCGAGAAGGAGGAGAGCTCGGCCAACACCATCAACGGCTCCGCGGTCGAGCTGCTCGCCGCGGCCGCGAACGAGGCCGGCGCGCTGCTCGTGCAGATCTCCACCGACTTCGTCTTCGACGGCAAGAAGCGCGAGCCGTACGAGATCAACGACGAGACGAACCCCATCTCCGTCTACGGCCACTCGAAGCTCCTCGGCGAAGTGGCGGCCACGCACGCGCGGAAGCACGTGATCGTCCGGACGTCGTGGCTTTTCGGCGTGCACGGCTGGAACTTCGTCGAGGCCATCCTCAAGCAGGTGAGCCTCGGCAATCCGCTGCGCGTCGTCAACGACCAGCGCGGGCGGCCGACGTACACGCCGCATCTGGCCGAGGCGATTATCCGGATCGTGGCCAACGACGCGCGCGGCATCGTGCACTACGCGGATGCCGATGAATGCACGTGGTACGACTTCGCCACCGAGATCGCCGCCCCCGCGCCCGTCACGCCGATCACCTCCGACGAGATGCCCCGCCCCGCCGCCCGCCCCGCGTACTCGGTGCTCTCGACGGAGCGCTACGAGCGGATGACCGGCGTCAGCCCGGCGTCGTGGCGGGAGGGACTGCGCGAGTATCTGCATGCATCAGGTACTCGACGTTCCCCTCAGCGCCCTTGACGGGACTCTCGATCACGCCCTTCACGTCGAAGCCGATCTCGCGCGCGAAAGCAACGACGCTCTCGACCGCGGCCGCGCGCTTGGCCTCGTCGCGCACGATGCCGCCCTTGCCGACGTCGCGCTTGCCGACTTCGAACTGCGGCTTGATCAGGGCGACGATCTCGCCTCTTGCGAACGTGGCCACTGCGGGCAGGATTAGCTTGAGCGAGATGAAGGAGACATCGATCGACACGAGCTCGATCTCGTCCTCGAAATCGCCCGCCGTCAAATAGCGCGCATTGACCTTCTCGCGATTGACGACGCGCGGATCGTTGCGCAGCGAGGCGTCGATCTGCCCGTAGCCGACATCGATGGCGTACACCTTCGCCGCGCCGTGCTTCAGCAGGACGTCGGTGAAGCCGCCGGTGGACGCGCCGATGTCCGCGCAGACTTTCCCCCGCACGTCGATCCCGAACGCCTCCAGCGCATGGGCGAGCTTCACGCCCCCCCGCCCGACCCACGGATGCTCGAGGGCCTCGACGGCGAGCTCGTCGTCTGCCGCCACGAGCGCGCCGGCCTTGTCGACGTGCTTCCCGTTGACGAGGACTCGCCGGGCCATGATCAGCGACTGCGCCTTGGCCCGCGACTCGACGAGGCCGCGCTCGAGGAGGGCGACGTCGAGGCGCTGTCTGCTCATGCGTTGAGGAGGGTGAAGCCTTCCTGGACGAAGTGGCGGTCGTTGGTGAGGACGTGGTGGATGCCGCGGTCGCGCATGACGAGCATGGACATGCAATCGACCAGCGAGTACGCCTTATCGGGGCGATCCTCGTAAAGATCGAGCGCGCGACGAATGTCTGGAGTAATCACTAT
>JBKOUP010000031.1:0-4998 GCA_046723495.1 Acidobacteriota bacterium | reverse complement strand
GGCCTGGCCTGGGTCGCCCTCGTCGCCGTCGCCGCCGCCTTCCGCCTCTACCGTCCCTTCGCCTCCGCGAACCTCGGCTTCTCCGACAGCTACGTCCACCTCTATCTATTGAAGCTGCTCGAGCAGGGACAACAGGTCGATCCCGCCTGGGGCCCATACCCGCGCGGCATGCACTTCCTCCTGCTGGCCATCGAGCGCCTGACGAACATCGACGAAGTCCTGCTCGTGAATTTCTTCGGCGCCTTCGTCGGCATCCTGACGACGCTCGCCGTCGCCTACACCGCGCGCCGCCTCACGCAATCGACCGCCGCGGGCCTCCTCTCCGGCTTCGTCTTCGCGACGATGGCCGGCGGCGCCCGCCAGTACTTCGTTCTCGGCGGCAGCTTCGAGACGCTCGACAAGACGTGGGCCCGCCTGATGACGCACACGGCCTACGCGAACGTGCCGAAAGGCACCGGCGAGTTCGACGTGCTGCTGACGGCGTTCCAGCGACAGTCGTCGACGCTGTCGCAGGAGCTGGCGATCGCGCTGCTGTTTCCGGCGGCGATGTTTTTGCTCAATGCGTTCAAGGCGACAGGCGACAGGGAACAGGGAACAGGTCATGTTCTCGCGACGGCACCACCTGTCACCCGTTCCCTGTCGCCTGTCGCCTATCACTGGTCCGGCTTCATCGCCTGCACCGCCGCCATCGCCGCGACCCATTCCGGCGTCCTCGTCCCGCTGGTGATCCTCTGCGCGGTCATCGCCCTCGCCTCGCTCGCGCCGCCGCGCGACGTCGTCCGCGCCGCCGCCGCCGGCCTCGCCGGCATCCTCATCGGCTCGACGTGGATGCTCGCCTTCATCGTCTATCCCTACGTCGGCACGAATACACGGCCCGGCGGTACGGCGCTCTTCTACTTCCCGTTCCTCCGCCACTTCGCCGACGCCGCCGGCGGCACGTCGCAGCAGGAGATCGAGGCCTACAACTCGATCACGCCGTTCCTCATCGCCCTGGCCGTCGTGGCCGTCCTCCTGCTTCTTCGCCGCCGCGCCGAGACGACGATCGCCGCCGTCGCGTTCCTCACGTTTCTCCTCATCCACGCCTCCTGGCGCCTCGGCCTCCCGCAAATCGTGGAGTCGCGCCGCAACAGCGAGTGGCTGCTGATGTCCGCCGCCATCGTGATCGGCGTGGCCGTCGCGCAGGCGTCGCGGCTGCCGGAGCGGCAGCGCCTCGCCGCCGCCGCCGTCGCGCTCATGTGGCTCTTCACCATCCCGAACCTCGCCACGCTCAACCTCCTCAACTACTCCGGCTACGGCACCGCCTCGCTCGCCGTCGTCGAGATCGCCCACAAGTACGAGCCCTACACATGGACGCTCGTCAGCTACGGCCAGGAATTTCCGATGGTCCTCGGCCGCGGCTTCCACCTCCCCGCTGCCGACTTCCTCGAGCACTACGACCCCGCCGCGCCGCAGCTGCGCGTCCCCACGCCCCACGTCTTCGTCATGGTCGAGCGCAACCCGCACCACTTCGAGGTCCGCGACTGGCGCACGCACTTCGGGCGCGCCGAGGTCGAGGCCAGGCTCTGGACGTGGTGCCAGCTCTACCGCGCCACGCACGACAACGTCCGCCTCTTCCTCGACGACGGCAACGTCGCCGTCTACCAGATCGACCACCGCCCGCCGATGGAGGCGCGCGCGCAATGAGCGCCACGATTTTTCCGCGCTCGACCCTCGGCGTGCACGTCGCCGCCGTCGTGCCGGCCTACAACGTCGCCGAAGCCATTACCGCGGTGGTGCGGCAGATCCCGCCGCTCGTGCGGACCATCGTCGTCGTCGACGACGCCTCCAGCGACGGCACCGCCGCCATCGCCGACCGCTGCGCGGAGATCGACCAGCGCGTCCTCGTCGTCCATCACGATGCCAACCGCGGCGTCGGCGGAGCGATGATCACCGGCTTCCGCACCGCCATCGACGCCGGCGCCGACGTCGTCGTCAAGATCGACGGCGACGGACAGATGCCGCTCTGGCTCCTGCCGCAGCTCGTCGCCCCGCTCATCGCCGGCGAGGCCGACTACACGAAGGGCAACCGCTTCCGCGACTTCAACGCCGTGCGCCAGATGCCGCTCGTGCGCCGCATCGGCAACGTGCTGCTCAGCTTCCTGGCCAAGTCGGCCACCGGCTACTGGCACTGCTTCGATCCGACGAACGGTTTCGTGGCCATCCGCGCCGACGTGCTGTCGCAGGTGCCGCTGGCCAAGGTCGATCCGTCGTATTTCTTCGAGACCTCGATGCTGGCGAACCTCTACCTGCTCGGCGCGGTGGTGAAGGAAGTGCCGATGCCGGCGCGTTACGCAGGCGAGCCGTCGTCGCTGCGCATCGGCCGCGTGGTGCTGCAGTTCCCGGCCAAGCTGCTGGCCGCGCTGGTCCGCCGCGTGGTGCTGAAGAATTTCGTCTACGACTTCAACCTCGAGTCGCTGCATCTCGCCGCCGGCGTCCCGCTGCTGCTCTTCGGCCTGATCTTCGGCGGCTACAACTGGCTCTGGTACGTCCGCCATCAGCTCGGCGCGCCGACCGGCACCGTGGCTCTCGCCGCGATCGCCGTCCTCCTCGGCGTGCAGCTCCTGATCACCGCCGCGTCGTACGACCTGCAGTCGGTGCCGCGCGAGCCGGTGAACCGCGGCCCGCTCTCAGCGGATGCGCTGCTCGATGAACGGCCCCGCGGCAGCGGCGAAGCGCTCCCACGAGAATCCGAAGCGCCGCTCGTATAGCAGCGGACCTTCGCGCGGACGCTGCCGGACGCGCTCCGCGCTCGCCTCGGCGACGATCTCATTCCAGCGCAGCAGCATCTGCGGCGCCAGCGCCATCCACGTCCGCCGCTGCGACGGATACCGCCACGCCAGCCGCGCACGCCACCACACCTCGCGCATCGACAGCCGCCGCCGCTCGCCGCCATGCAGCGGCCGCATCACGCGAAAGAATCCGTGGTAGAGCGGAAATTCGAGGCAACGCACGCCCCGCGCGAGAGCCACAAGGTGCGCGGCGTCGTGATCCTGATGTCCGCCTTCCCACGCCAGCGTGACGATCTCCTCGGCGTCGATGCCTTCGATGGCCCGATACGCCTCCTCGAGGTGCTCGACGAGCGCGCCATCGGGCAGCCCGACGAAACGGATGTCGCTCACGCCAAGCGATCGCAGCACCGCGCGGCTCTCCGCGTCGCGCACCGCCGGCGCGCCGCCGTCGGTGAAAAAAACGCAGACGACGTGCGCCCCCGCCGCGACGTCGCGCGCGATGCGCGTGGCGATGGCGACTTCGTCGTCCTGGTGCGCGAAGAGGTAGAGCTTAGACATGGTCGGTCGCCGCCCACGTCAAGGCCCAGTCGCGCGCCGCGTCGCCGTGCACGAGAAATCGGAATCGATGCGGCCCGGGCACGTATCCGCATCGTTGCAGCGCGCGGAAGCAGGGATGATCGCGGCTGATGAGGGCCGCCGTCAGCAGGACGCCCCGCCGCCGCGCATTGCCGATCGACGCCCGGATGACCGCGCGCGGATCGCCGCCGAAGTCGACGAGGCAGTGGGTGAGGATCCCCTTCAGCACGGCATCGCGCGTGACGGCGTAGCCGCGGTCGTCGCGCCACTCCGCATAGCGCCAGGCCGGATTGCGATTGAATCGCCACTCCTGCCACTCGCCGCGAATCTCGTCGCGCTGCGCCTCGCGCTTCCGCCGCGGCAGCGCAAAGGTCGGCCGCAGCACGATCGGCGCGCGCAAGACTTCGACGTAGCCGGCGCGCCTCATCGCCGGCAGCACCGCCTCGCGGATCTGAAACGCCGTGACGAGCGGCACGTCGCGACGCACGATCTCCGTCGCCGTCGCCGCCAGCATCGAAAAAATCCCCCGCCCCTGCATGGCCGGATCGACCATCGCGTCACACGCCAGCATCGCCTCGCGAAACCTGACGAAGCCGAGGTGGCCCACCACCCGCCCGCCCTCCTCGGCGACAAAGGTGCGGCCGCGGTCGTACTGCCAGTGCCAGAAGTCAGGCCGCTGCTTTTCGAGATCGTCGCCCGGGAACGCCGCGCGGCGCAGAGCAAGGATGGCATCGCGGTCGCGAACGTCGCCTTCACGGATGTTCATTGGTGCTCGACCACCGCGACGGGGCATGCGTTTCCGCACGGCGGCGTGCTGCGCCCGCGCACGCGCAGCGGGCGGTCCGACGCGTTCACGGCGACGAAGCCGTGCTCGAACTCGCGATACGACGCGAGCGCCTCATCGACGCGCGAGCCGCGCGGTTTGCCGAGGTCGGCGAAGTAGAGCGGCGATCTCTGATCGGCG
Source organism: Acidobacteriota bacterium (assembly GCA_046723495.1). Lineage (GTDB taxonomy): Bacteria > Acidobacteriota > Thermoanaerobaculia > Gp7-AA8 > Gp7-AA8 > DATDFB01. Next base: position 690 of record JBKOUP010000031.1, on the reverse strand, counting down.
ACGTAGCCGGCATCGCCGAAGAGCTTCGCCGTGGCCACGACGAGCGGCACGATGTCCGCGCCTCCGTAATTGAGATGGGCGAAGCGCACGCGCGGATAGCGCGCCCGCGCCGGCTCGATGAGGTTCGTGAAGAGATAGTGGATCGAATTCCAGGGATCGCGCGGATCATTCCACGGACGCGCTTTGCCGCCTTTCCAGGTAATCAGGCTCTCGGTGAGATCCCAATCGGCGTAGGGAAGGTAGTCGTCGGCTTTGCGGTAGCCCTGGTTCGTGAAGATGAGCTTCCCGTGCAGCTCGCGGCGCAGATTGGCCAGGAATCGCGCGAATTCGTGATCGTAGTCGGCGCCGTTGTGCCGCGCTTTGAACTCGGCGAGCGCCGCCGGGTGCACGCTTTCGTCGGTCGTGGTGTCGAGGAAGACGCCGTCGTAGCCGGCCTCGTCGAGGCGCTTCGCGATCGCGCGGGCGCGCTCGACGCGATGCTCTTCGCTCGCCGGATCGTAGTACCACGCATCGGCATCCTGTGAACCGCTCCCGCCGCGCAAGCCGGCACGGTTCAGCAAGGCACGCGGCAGCAGCGCGTGCTGCCACGCGGTTGCGAGCGAGCCGTAGAACGCCACCGCCCATTCGTAGACGAGCAGCTTCGTGCCGCGCGCGTGCAGCGCCTCGACCTGCGCGCGCGGCAGCGGGTCG
>JBKOUP010000183.1:0-2323 GCA_046723495.1 Acidobacteriota bacterium | reverse complement strand
GGTTCTCCCCGTCATCCAGGATCACCTGAAGATGGCCAAGGAGATGAAGGGCAAAGTGAAGTAATCATCTTTCCCTTCTCCCCGCGTGCGGGGAGAGGGTGGCCGAGAGGCCGGGTGAGGGGCGAACGATGGGAAGCTCGCGCCCCTCAACCGCCGCTTCAATTGGCCAGCGCCCGCCGCAACGCCGCGCGCGCCAGGAGGCGCGTGGAGTCGAGCGTCGGCAGCGCCGAGTTCTCGTCGCCGATGATCAGCGGAATCTCCGTGCAGCCGAGGACCACGGCATCGCATCCCTGCTGCGCGAAGCGATCGATGACGCGCTGAAAGACCGCCACCGCCTCCGGCTTGAACGTTCCGTAGACCAGCTCCTCGAAGATGACGCGATTGATCTCCGCGCGCTCCTCGGCCGTCGGCCTCACGTACTCGGCCGGATAGACGCCGCTCTCGACGAGGTAGCGCGTCCCGGTCAGCCCCGGCTTCGCGAACCCGCGCGCGCTCGCCTCCTCGGCCACGACGTGCGCGATGTGCAGCCACGGCAGCGGCGAGCGCTCCGCGACGTACGGCATGGCCTGATGGATGGTGTTGTCGGGACAGATCAGAAAGTCGGCGCCGATCCTGGCCAGCTTCTCCGCCGACGACAGCATCAGCTCGCCGACGCCGCGCCAGTCGTCGCGGTAGATGCACTTCATGTACGCGGCCAGCGAGTGCGTGTGCATCGAGACCTCGGGGTGAGCGTGCGCGCCGAGGAATTCGGCGCCCTCGATGCAGATCGTGCGGTAGCAGAGCGCCGCCCCCTCGGCCGAGCAAGCCACGATGCCGATGTGTTTCGTCATTTCAGCCCGCGTTTGCGCGCCGCCCAGTCGCCCCACTGCGAAAACGCCTTCATCTGCTCGACGAGGTGCTGCTCGGCGAGCAGCTTCTCGACGTCGGCGCGCGTCTGCTGCGGCGCGCGCTCGGCGGCGTTCGCGAGGTACCACAGCAGCGCCGCGTCGACGGCCTCGTTCTCCTTCGCCGCGGCGACGTCGACCTTGTCGAACGTGTCGCTCTCGGCGTGATACTCGGGGAGATACGGCGCCGGATCCTGATTGGCGACGAAGTTCGGCACGCCGAAGAGGATGAAGTCGAAGTTGTCGGTGCCGTCGATGGCGTCGGGCGGATTCTGCTGCGCCTTCGCCTCGATCACACCGGCCAGCGCCTTCTCGACGATCGGCCGCAGCTCCGGACGTCCGTCGAGGAAGAAGCCGGTGGTCTTGCCGCTGCCGATGTCCATCGTGATCATGGCCGCGGTCTTGGCCATCTCGGCGCGGTGGGCCTCGGCGTACGCGCGCGAGCCGATCATCCCGTTCTCCTCGCCGGTGAAGTCGACGAAGCGGATGGTGCGCCGCGGCTGCAGGCCGAGGGCCTTGATCTGCCGGGCCAGGTCGATGACGGTGACGGCGTTGACGCCGTTGTCGAGCGCGCCCGTGCCCATGTCCCACGAGTCGAGGTGCGCGCCGATGACGACGATCTCGGCGGCCTTGTCGCTGCCGCTGATCTCGGCGACGACGTTGTGCGCCGTGGCCGGGCCGCCGACGACGTTGTCGAGGAGAAGAGCCACGCGCACGTCGCCCCGCTTCATCAGCCGGACCAGGCGTTCGGCGTGATCGTGGGCGACGACGGCCACCGGCAGCGGCACGATCGTGCCGTCCAGCGACATCGGGTGGCGGTAGAGCAGCGAGCGCCGCTGCGACGACTCGATCAGCATGGCCGCCACGCCGGTGCGCTTCGCCGTCGCGAGGAGGGCGTTGATGCGCATGTAATCGCCGAAGAGATCGTCGAGCGAGTTCATGATCCCGGTGTGGACGAAGGCGATCTTCCCCTTCGACTCCGGAACCTTGGCCAGGACGTCGGGCGTGCCGTCGCCGAAGTCGACGAGCGAGGCCTGGAGCGTCCCTTTCGTCGGCGCCGTGAACGGCGCGGCGGCGATGCGCAGCGGAAAGACGACCGGCGCGATCGCCGCGGCCGTCGCGCTGCGCGACTGCCAGCTGGCGGGAACGGTGTAGCTCTCCAGCGCGACGGTGACGCCGGCATCGTGGAACTTCTTCACCGCCCACGCCTCCGCCCGCGCGCCCGCCGGCGACGGCGTCGGACGTCCGCCGACGGTGTCGCAGAGCTCGCGGAGGTCGTCGATCATCGCGTTCGAGGCGCGGACTTTCGCGACCAGCGGCTCGGCGCCGGCGGACGGAGACAGCAGGAGCGCGAACAGGAATGTCGTCAGCATGCGCTCATGGTACGCGCTGATCGCGCGCCCGGATTCACTCGCCGGCGGCTTTGCGGTTCCGGAAGC
>JBKOUP010000490.1:0-13289 GCA_046723495.1 Acidobacteriota bacterium | reverse complement strand
CGGCGGAACTCCGTCGAGGTATCCCAGTGCGAAAGGTTGATGGGCGCGGTTCCGTAGTTACTGTGGTATCTTTCCTCAAGGTCGTGGACCATACCGAGCAATCGCAGCTCGGTCGCGGTGAATATGTCTAGCACGGATAATCTCCAGTTATCCGCCATATCTCACACGCACGCACATCATCACCTTGTGCGGCGAATCAGGCACCATCGAGCACCATCGACCGGCAGAATGCTGACGGACGAGCTCGCTGACCTCGATATTGGTGTCTCCCTCGACGTCGGAATCAGATAACTTCTACGAAACGCAGTTCAGTCGTGCGTCGGCGCTACTGAACGACAATTCGCGAGATGTCATCTTCGCGATTTGACGCAGCCCGGGCGCAACGAGGAACTCGTCTCATTGCGGCCACTGCAGCGTTCTTTAAGGTCCGCAGTGGCACCAAATCGGTGCGACGGATACAACAAGGGAGGCCCCATGAGTGTGAAGCGGATCGCTCCGGCGTTCGAAATCTCCGACTTGTGGCAGACATGCCTTTCGTTTGAGTACGATCGCCCGCGCCTGGTGAACGGCATCGCGGCCTGGCTCGCCCGCATACCGCACGAGCGTATCCTCGATTGTGCATGCGGCACTGGGTTCCCGGCGCTCGACCTGATCGCGAAAGGCTTCTCTGTCACCTGCAGCGACGGCAGTCTTCGGATGCTTCGGGAATTCGAGATCAATGCGGCAGCAGCCGGACTCCTGGTCACACCGCATCTAGTGCTGTGGGAGGGGCTGGGCGCGTTATTTAACGAATCATTCGATGTCGTCATGTGCCGCGGCTGCTCGCTGGTTTTCGCGGGTGGATGGGACGAGTGCATCGAGCCGGATCCATCGCGAATCGCGCTGGCGTTGCAGAATTTCGCGGCGTGCACGCGGTCCTTGGGGTTCGTGTACGTCGACACTACATCCGCCGCAGACCTCAATCTGATCGAGGAGCAAGAGCACTATCCGACTCGTCAAATCAATGGTCGCACCGTCTCACTTTTCCAGACCGTACGCACGGATCGCGTACGACGCATCCGCACATGGTCATGCCGTATCGAAATTGATGGCAAGACGTTCGATTTCAAACGCCACTCGTATTACCTGCCGCACGACGAACTTGCCACAATGATGGAGGCAGCCGGTCTGACCGACGTGCGGCAGGTGAAGATCGAAGGGGAGCGTTATGCCGTCTTCGTCGGAAGAAAAAGCATGCGCGAGCTCGACTAGCACGAGGAGGCGATGGAGCAGGCGATCGAGGCGAAGCTACGGCAAGGATCGACGTATGGACCCGCGAAGGGGGCGGACGGAACGTCGTCATCGTGAGCGCTAAGAACGATCTCAAAATGCACAAATCTCAGACCGCGGCGGCCTCTTCCTTCTCCTTCGACAGCGTCTCCCACTTGCGGTAGAGCAGGTCGATCATGGCCTTGAGGTCGCTGTTCTGCTGCTGGATCTTCTTCACGCGCGGGCCGTCGCGGAAGACCTCCTCGCTGCAGAGGAGGAGATCGTTGCGCTCGCGCTCGCGCTCGGCGGCGGCGATGCGCTCCTCGAGCGCGGCGATCTCCTCGTCGATCTTCTTCCGTTTCTTGTCGCGCTTGCGCTGTTCGGTGCGCGTGTCGTGCGCGGGGACAGATTGCGGCGGAGCTTCGACGACCACGACCTCCACCTTCTTCGGCACGATGACGCCCGCTTTCAGCCTCTCCGTGACCTCGCTGTAATTCCCGGCCAGCACCTCGGCTGCGCCATCCTCGACGACGATCAAGTTCTCCGCGACGCGGTCGATGAAATAGCGGTCGTGCGACACGACGATGAGCGCGCCGGTGAAGGCCTCCAGCGCTTCCTCCAGCGCCTCGCGCGTGTAGACGTCGAGGTGATTCGTCGGCTCGTCGAGGAGCATCAGGTTCCCGCCGGCGTACATGATCTTCGCCAGCGCCAGGCGTCCCTTCTCGCCGCCGGACAAATCGCGCGTTTTCTTGAACACGTCGTCGTCGAAGAATGAAAACTGGGCGAGATAGCTCCGCACCTGCTCCTCGGTCAGCGAGTGGTTGAGGTTCCACACCTCGTCGATCACCTTGCCGTGGGGATTGAGATCGCCGAGGGTCTGATCGTAGTAGCCGACCTGCACGTTGTGGCCGTACGTCACTGTGCCGGCGAGCGGCTGCAGGCGTCCGGCGAACGTCTTCAGCAGCGTCGACTTTCCGGAGCCGTTCGGCCCCATGATCGCGTAGCGCTCGCCGCGGCGCACGGTCATCGAGAAGTCGCGAACGACGGCGTTGTCGTCGTAGCCGGCGGTCAGGCGGTCGACCGTCAGCGCCACCGCGCCGGAGCGCGGCCCGGCGTCGAGGCGGAAATTCGCGAAGGTCTCGTCCGTCTCCGGCCGCTCCAGCTCGTCGAGCTTCTCCAGCATCTTCCGCCGCGACTTGGCCTGCTTCGTCTTCTGCCCGGCGATGTTGCGGCGGATGAACTCCTGCGTCCGCTCCACGAGCTCCTGCTGGCGCTCGTAGTCGACGGCCATCTTCTCGTGGCGCTCGGCGCGGAGCTGCACGAATTTCTCGTAGTTGCCGGGGTACTCGATCAGCTTCCCGTGCGCGAGCTCGACGATCTTCGTCACGGTGCGGTTGAGGAACGTGCGGTCGTGCGAGATGAGGAGGTAGCTGCCCTTGAAGTCGGCGAGGAACTCTTCGAGGAACTCGATGCCGGCGAGGTCGAGATGATTCGTCGGCTCGTCGAGGAGGAGAAGGTCGACTTTGGTCAGCAGGACGCGGGCGAGCATGGCCCGGTTCTGCTGGCCTCCGCTGAACTCGGCGATGGGCCGCTCCCAATCCGACTTGGCGAAGCCGATGCCGCTGAGCACGCGCTCGACTTCGGCGTGCAGCGTGTAGCCGTCGGCGTGCTCGTAGTCGTGCTGCAGCTGCGCGTATTTTTCGAGGAGCTTCTCGTGATCCTTCGAAGGATCGGAGAGATCGTGCTCGATGGCGCGCATTTTCCGCTCGATGGCCAGGACCTCGGCGAACGCGGTCTCGACGTAGTCGAAGAGCGACATCCCCGGCTCGGCGTCGAGGTGCTGCCCGACGTGGCCGATCGTCAGCGCCGAGGCGCGGAGGATCTGGCCGTGGTCCGGTTCCTCCTGGCGCAGCAGGAGCTTGAAGAGCGTCGTCTTCCCCGCGCCGTTGCGGCCGACGAGCCCGACTTTCTCGCCGGGATTGTGCTGCCAGGTGACGCCCTGGAGCACGTCGTGCGGGCCGTACGACTTCTCGATGCCGTCGAAGCGATAGAGCATGCCGGTGGCACTCAACGCACGAGCTATCGCAGGCCTTCCACGACGAAGAGCGAGGTGGAGACGGTGGCGTACGTGTAGGCGTAGGCGCGGCCGTCGGCGGAGACGCGGGGCGACTCGGTGTAGACGGCGTCGGGCGGCGGCGGCAACGTGTGGAGGATCTCGCGCGGGAAACGCGGACTTCGACCAGTCGGTGAAGGGACGGCGGGCGAACAACGTGACGTTCGGGTTCGGGCTGGTGTTGCATTAGAGTGGAGGGGCCGGGCGCGGCCCGGCCCCGACCATGCGACTGGCCGTCAACATCGATCACATCGCCACGATCCGCGAGGCGCGGAAGAGCGACGAGCCCGAGCCGGTGGCAGCGGCGGTCCTGTGCGAGCTGGCCGGCGCGCAGGGGATCACCATTCATCTGCGCGGCGACCGGCGGCACATCCAGGACCGCGACGTGGAGCTGCTGCGCCGGACGATCTCGACGCACTTGAACGTCGAGATGGCGGCCACCGCGGAGATGGTGCGCATCGCCCAGACGCTCAAGCCGCACCGGGTCACGCTCGTGCCGGAGCGGCGCGACGAGCTGACCACCGAGGGAGGGCTCGACGTCATGCTCCACTCCGGCAACGTCGAGCGCGCCGTGCGCCAGCTCCTCGACTCCGCCGTCGACGTCTCCATCTTCGTCGACCCCGACCACGACCAGCTGCGGGCCTGCCAGAAAATCCGCGCGCCGCGCGTGGAGCTCAACACCGGCAAGTACACCGAAGGGTGGCGCAACGGCCAGTGGGCGGCGGAGCTGGAGAAGATGGCCACGGCGGCGAAGTTCGCCAAGAAGATGGGGCTGACGGTCTTCGCCGGACACGGGCTGAACTACCGGAACATCGACGGCGTCGCCGTCATCCCGGAGATCGAGGAGCTGAACATCGGGCACTCGATCATTGCGCGGGCGGCGCTCGTGGGGATCGAGGCGGCGGTGCGGGAAATGATCGCGCTGATGCGGGCGCCGCGGCGGCTACCGCCGCATTGACTTGCGGATCGCGGCGCGCACACCGCGGGGCGGGCGGGCGGAGAAGCGCCCGCGCTCGTAGAGGTCGATGAGCGGCGCGAGTGCCGCGGCATCGGCCGCGGGCAGGCGGCTCAGCGCCTCCTCGATCGTCATGGCCGGACCGACGTCGACGCCGAGGCGCGCCACGGTTCGCCGCAGCAGTTCGAACGGCGAGCGGCGCTGCCGCGCGACGACGAAGATCAACGCGACGACGGCGAGCATCGCCGCGGCGACTTCGCCCGCCCGGCGCGCGGACCGCTGCGCCGCCGCGAGCGCGTCGCGCACCCGCCCGAACGTGTCGACGAAGAGCCGCAGCTGGTCGACCAGGCCAAAGGTCAGAATGTGCCGGTCCCAGAAGTAATTCAGCGAGTCGCTCAGCGCCGACGCGTAGACCGCGATCAGGCCGCCCTTGGCGTAGCCGGGCCGCAGCGACGGCGGCGTCGGATCGAACGTCCGCCACGACGCGCCGTCGTACACCTCCACCCAGGCGTGCGCGTCCTCGCGCCGGACCACGAAGTAGCCCGTCAGCGGATTCAGCTTCCCGCCGTAGAAGCCGCCGACGATGCGCGCCGGCGTCCCCAGCGACGACAAGAGCGCCACCATCCCCGCGGCGAAGTACTCGCAGTGGCCGCGGCGCTCGTTGAGGAGGAAGTCGTCGACGGTCATGCGCCGTCCGATCTGCGACGGGTCGGGGACGTAGCGGAACGTCGTCGACAGATAGCGCTCGACGTCGGCGGCCTGCTGCATCGGATCGGTATGCGTGCCGACGATCTGCCGCGCCATGGCCGCGACCGGCGGCGTGACCGGATAGTTCGTCACCGGGACGTGGCGCACCTCCAGCGGCGACACCTCGCGGGCCAGGCGAAGGTCGTAGGCGATCATGTCGCCGCGCGGCTGCCAGACCATGTAGACGTCGCGCGTCGGCCCCTCGTAGACCTGCGGCACGCCGTCGATCTGGTACGTGCCGGCCGGCAGGAAGAGCCGCGTGCCGGTCACGAAGCGCTGCTGCGCGTAGGCGCGGCGGGTGAAGCCGCTGTCGCGGGCGATGCGCACGCTGCCGTTGGGGCTCATCGGCAGCGCCGTGAACTCGCGCCGCCCCTGCAGCCACTCGTTATTGCGGAAGCGGTCGTACACCGCGCCGCGCAGGCGCAGCGGCGTGAAGAACGGGATGGCCTCCTGCCCCATCCAGACGCGGCTGACCACGGTCGTGTCGGCGCTGATGGTCCGCTGGTTGTTGAGATTGATCGTGTCGGAGAGGCCGGTGGCGGCGTTCGTCAGCGAGCCGGTGAAGCCGGGGATGATCGGCGTGCCGACGCGCGGCAGAAGCGGGAAGAGCAGCAGGCTGGCCGCGCTCGTCGCGCCGAGGTAGAAGGCGGCCGCGCGCGACGACGGCAGCTCCGGCAGCGCCACGCCCGCGGCGGCGGTGCTGTCGCGATGGGCGACGTGGATCAGCTGCCGGAAGAAGAAGAAGGCGAAGGCGACGACGAAGGGCACGATGGTCACGTGAGTGGCCGAGGCGATCGCGGCGGTGAAGATGAGTCCCGTGATCAGGAGGCGCTGGCCGTCGATGCGGCGGTGCACGGCCTCGATCGGCTGATACGCGGCGATGAAGAGGACGAGGTGCGTCGACGCGGCGATGGCGCTGCGCGAGAGCAGCGCGGCGTCGACGATGTAGAACGGGATGTAGGCCACGCCGACGACGCGCATCAGCTTCGCCGGCACGACCTCGGCGCTCTTCCCCGCGGCCACGCGCAGTGTGACGATCAGCAGGAAGGCATGGAAGGCCACGAGCGGGACGTACGAGATCGTCTGCGTCAGATAGAGCGGGACGGCGGCGAACATCGCCAGCGCCAGCGCCTCGACTTCATGCGCTCTTTCGCTCATCGCTCCTCCGGACGGCGAAGACGACGCTGTGGCGATCCTGGGCCGGGACGAACGGCTCGTACACCGGCTCGAGCAGTCCGAGCGCGCGGAAGATGGCCCGCGCGTCGTCGCCGCCGCGCGCGCGCAGCTCGACGCGCGGCATGGAGACGACGACCTCGAGCTCGCGGCGCAGGGCGTCGTCGATGAACGTGGCCGCCTCGCTGACCATGCGTTCGAAGTCCTCCTCCGACGCGCCGCGCGGCTTGTACGGATCGACGACGACGTGCACGGCCCGCCCGGCTTCGAGCTCGGTCTGCTTGATGATCCAGCGGCCGAGCGACGCCGACTTCTTCCAGGCCACGTGGCGCAGCGAGTCGCCGCGCGTGTACTCGCGGAAGGCGTGGACGTCGGACCCCGGCCCCGGCCGCGACGACGGATGCAGCTCCCCCTCGACGGCCCGGAACCGCTCCCGCGTCGCCTCGGCGTCGAGCAGCCGCGGGTAGACGACGACGTCGCCGCTCATGGCCACGCGCCGCTTCTTCAGAAAAAATCCGAAGGGGTAGCGCGTGTAGAGGTCGATCGACTTCAACTGCACGAGCCCGCGGCGATGAAAGAGGAAGGTGGCGTCGATGCCGATCGCGCTGCGCCGGCCGACGACGCCGACGTAGACCGGCGCCGCCAGCTCGTCGGAGACGAGGATGAGATCGCGCACGTTCCAGATGCGCGAGTCGTTGGCGATGCGCAGCCGCCCCCGCGCCTCCCGCCCCGCCCAGGCCTCGTCGACGCTGGCAAAGTCGACGCGCAGGTGCTTGAGGCCGCCCTTGGAGGCGATGCCGGAAAGCATCAGCGCGCCGAGCATGAAGGAGAGGCCGATGTACAGCGCGTTGTTGCCGGTGTTGATGGCGGCAAAACCCGCCGCGACGGTGAAGAGGATGAAGCTCGTGCCGACGCGGGTGAGGCGGACGACGCCGTTGAATTGCCAGGGAATCACCGCGGCACCGGAACCTCGTTGACGACGCGCTCGATGAAGCGCGCTTCCGGCGTCGCGTCGCCCCGCAGGGCCCGCCGCTCTTTCATCAGGATGCGGTGCGAGAGCACCGGCGCGGCCAGGCGCTTGACGTCGTCGGGGACGACGAAGTCGCGGCCGCTGACCATGGCCAGGGCCTGGCAGGCTTTGAAGTACGTCAGCGCGCCGCGCGTGGAGACGCCGAGGGCCACGTCGTCGTGCGTGCGCGTCGTGTTCACGATCGACATCAGGTAGTCGACGAGCGACTCGTTCACGTGGATCGAGGCCACCTGCTCCTGCAGCTCGCGCACGTCGGCGCCGTCGAGGACCGGCTCGAGATGCTCGAGCGCGTCGTGCGCGCCGCCGGCGCGGAGGAGCTTTTTCTCGTCGGTCGTGTTCGGATAGCCGATGGTCAGCTTCATGAGAAAGCGGTCGAGCTGCGACTCCGGCAGCGGGTACGTGCCGACGTGCTCGACCGGGTTCTGCGTGGCGATGACGAGGAAGGGATCGGGCAGCGGGAGGCGATTCTTCTCGATGGTGATCATCCCCTCGCTCATGGCCTCGAGCAGCGCCGACTGCGTCTTCGGCGTGGCCCGGTTGATCTCGTCGGCGAGGAGGACGTTGGTGAAGATCGGCCCGGAGACGAACTCGAACTCCTGCTGTTCCTGCTTGTAGATGGTGATGCCGACGATGTCGGCCGGCAGGAGGTCGCTGGTGAACTGGATGCGCTGGAACGACAGCGACAGCGAGCGCGCCAGCGCATGCGCGAGCGTGGTCTTGCCGACGCCGGGGACGTCCTCGAGAAGGATGTGCCCCTTGGCCAGCAGCGCCGCGATGCAGAACTGCACGACCTCGGATTTCCCGCGGATGACGCGCTCGACGTTCTGCTGGAGCAGGACGATGCGGTCGAAGGGACGGGCTGCGCTCGGTAGTGGACGAATGCTCATGCTGTTCGCTCTACGTCCCGGCGGGCTGTGAAGTTCGCCAGAAACGTGCTGGAAGGAACAGGAGGGGGTGGGGGGACATTCTCGCGGTTGTTAGGTTCTTAGGTAGTTAGGTTCTTAGGTTCTTAGGTTCTTGGTTCTTAGTTTGAAGGCGCGGCCGTCGACTTAAGAACTTAAGAACCTAACAACCTAAGAACCAAGAACTAAGAACCAAGAACTACGAACCAAGAACGACGAACTCACAACTTCTTATACTCCGGCCCCCCGCCCCCCTCCGGCGGCACCCACGTGATCACCTGATAGGGATCCATGATGTCGCACGTCTTGCAGTGGAAGCAGTTCGTGAAGTTGAGGAAGGGGATACGGCCGCGGCCGTCGGCGGTGGGTTGGGGCTCGTAGACGTTGGCGGGGCAGAAGTGCAGGCAGGGGTTGCCGTACTCCTCCGTGCAGCGCGTGGCGCAGACCTCGGTGTCGAGGATGAGCAGGTGGGCGGGTTGGTTTTCCTCGTGAACGACGCCGCCGTAGTACACGTCGCTCACCTTGTCGAACGTGAAGGTGTTGTCGAACTTCATCTTCGCCGGCGGGTGGGGATGCTCGTCGCCGAAGTAGCGTTGGATGCGCTCCATCCGCTCGTGGCCGGCGTGGCCTTCGAGGCGATTCTTGAAGCCCCAGCCGCGGCCGCCCGTGAACATCGCCAGGCCGGCGTTCATCAGGCCGGGGAAAACGCCGTACTCGAAGGCCTGATGGAAATTGCGCTGCAGGTAGAGCTCCTCGCGCGCCCACGAGGCCTCGAACAGGGCCTCGTACTCCTTCAGCTGCGTTGCCGAGAAATCGGCGTTGAGCAGCGCGTGGAACGCTGCCTCCGCGGCGAGCATCCCGGACTTGATGCCGAGGTGAATGCCTTTGAGGCGGGCGCCGTTGAGATAGCCGGCCGAGTCGCCCGTGATCAGAAATCCGTCGCCGTACGCGCGCGGCATCGAGAAGTAGCCGCCTTCGGGGATCGCCTTCGCGCCGGCCGAGATCATCTTGCCGCCTTCGATCAGCGCGCGGATTGCCGGGTGCGTCTTGTAGCGCTGGAACTCATGGTGCGGATCGAGCGTCGGGTTCTTGTAATCGAGGCCGACGACGAGACCGATGTCGACGATGCGCTCCTTCATCCCGTAGATGAAGCCGCCGCCGAACGTGTCGTTGTCGAGCGGCCAGCCCATCGTGTGGATCACCGCGCCGGGCGCGAAGCGGTCGTCGGGGAGCTGCCACAGCTCCTTCACCCCGACCGAGTACACCTGCGGGTTCTTCCCTTCGTACAGATCGAACATCCCGGCCAGCTGCTTCGTCAGCGTCCCGCGCGGGCCTTCGGCGAGGATCGTCACCTTCGCGCGCACGTCGACGCCCGGCTCGTAATTCGGCTTCCGCTGTCCGTTCTTGTCGACGCCCTTGTCGCCGGTGCGGACGCCGACGACGCGGCCGTCTTCGACGAGCACGCGCGACGCCGGAAATTCGGGGAAGAGGTCGACGCCCATCTCCCCGACGATCGGCGCGAGCCAGCGCACGACGTCGCCGAGCGACACGACGTAGTTCCCTTCCTGCTGCAGCGGCGGCGGAAGGATCGGCGCGGCCAGCTTCCACTTCTCGGTGAGGAACCAGAAGGCGTCATCGGTCACCGGCGCCTCGATGGGGCAGCCGCGCTCGCGCCAGTCGGGCATCAGCTCGGCGATGCCGCGCGGGTCCATGACCGCGCCGGAGATCCCGTGCGATCCGATCTCTTTCCCCTTCTCCAGGAGGGCGATCGATAAACCCGCGAGCTTCTCTTCCGTTTTAACCAACTCGGCGAGGCGATAGGCGGCGGCGAGGCCGGCCGGCCCGGCGCCGACGATGACGACGTCGACATCCAGGGTTTCGCGCTCGATGCCGGGTAGCTCTGCCATGAAGTCTCCTCAGAAGGACGAAATCGCGCGGCATTCTATCGGACAATGCAGGCACACATGGCTCCGTCATCGCGCCGTCTGACCGGCATTCTCATCGCAGTCGCGCTCGTCGCCGGAACGCTTGGATTGGGCCTGTGGCGGCTGCGCGTCGCGCATCATCGCGGCTGGTCGGGATTCGAATTCTTTCCGCAACGGCCCGCCGATTCGAAAAAGCCCATACCGGCTCTTCCGTTCGGCTGGCGTCTCGGCGGCGTCTACTTCATCATGCCCGGAGGTCCGGCGGATCTTGCCGGCATCACCAAAGCCGACGACGTCGAGGCGGTGAACGGCGTCTCCACGCACGACTGGGACGGGCTGAAAAAACTCGACGACAACGTCCGCCGCGGCGACGTCGTCGTCTACCGGCTGCGCCGCGGCGGCGCGACGCGTGATGTGGCCATCCGCTTCGAGTCGCCGGTGCTGTCGCCCGTCTTCTTCCCCACGCTCATCGCCTCGTTTCTCGTGACCGTGGTCTTCTTCACCATCGGCTCCTTCATCTTCTGGCGCGGTCCGACCGACCGGCGCGCCGGCGTCTTCTTCGCCATGTGCATCGTGGCCAGCGTGTTCTTCATCAGCTACGCCACGTTCGGCACGGAGAATGGTCCGCGCGGGCTGGCGGCGAAGCCGACCCTCTGGATTCTGCCGCAGGCGATCATCTTCATCGTCACGCTGCTGCTGTCGGCGCCGCTGCTGCTGCACCTGGCGCTGATCTTTCCAAGGCCGCGGCCCATCGTCGTCGACCGCCCGGAGATCCTGCGCTGGGTCTACGGCCCGCCGGCCGTCACCCTGGTCGGGCTTGGCATCCTCAGCCTGGCCGGTTTGGTGGAAATGCATCACCTGCGCTGGGTGACGTACGCGATTGTCGGCGCGATGGCCGCCGTCGTCGTCGGCGCGATTGTCCGCCTGGCCGTACGCGCGCGGCACGAGCGCGGCCGCGCGCTGGCGTGGCAGCCGCTGACGACGCAGGTGGCCATCCTCGGCCTCATCGGGTGCGCGTTCTGGCTCGTGACCCACGTCACCACCAGCGTCGTCGTCGTCATCATCATCGGCGGGACGATCTGGTTCCTGCTGATCGCGGCGTTCCTCGTCTATCCCATCGCCACCGTCATCGCCCTCTATCGCACCTACCGGAATAGCGGGCTCGAAGAAAAGCGGCAAGTGCAATGGCCGCTGTGGGCGACCGCGGTGGCCGTGTCCGTGAGGATCGTCTGCGCCGCGTTCGGCTACACGATGGTCTTCGGCCAGGTCTACGGCGGGCGCGGGACGGCGGCGGCGCTGCCGCTGCGGATCTCGCAGATCCTGCCGATCTTCTTCTACGTCCTCATCCCGCTCGCCTTCGCCTTCGCCATCGTCAAGTACCGGCTGATGAACATCGACCTCATCATCCGGCGCACCGTCACCTACGCGCTTCTCAGCATCGCCGTCTTCGTCGTTTACGGCGTGCTTCTCGTCAGCGTCGGCGCGCTGCTCGTTCATTTCGCGGGCGTTCGGAATCAGGCCGTTCTCGTCGGCTCCACCATCGTCGTGGCTCTCATCGCCGTGCCGCTGCGCAACACTCTGCAGCGCCTGGTCGACCGCAACGTCTTTCGCGAGCGCGTCAGCCATCCGCTGGCGCTGCGCACGATCGCCGACGCCGTCAGCGCCGGCGCCGGACGCGAGGAGCTCCTGCGCCTCCTCGCCGAGCAGCTGCAGCAGGCCTTGCAGAACCGCGTCGTCCTCGTGGCCATGCGCAGCGACCAGCACTTCGTCGGCGCGGCCAAGGTCGGCGTGGCCGACGAGGTCCTCGCCTCCTTCCGCGTTCCGTTCTTCGAGATCGCGCGTCCGCTCGAGACCGAGCGCGACGCCCTGCCGCTCGACGCCGCCCAGCGCCTGCGCCGCCTCGGCGCGAAGCTCGTCGTGCCGATACGGGAGCAGCGCGACGTCATCGGCTTCGTGGCTCTCGGCGCGAAGCTCTCCAATGACCACTTCTCCGCTGAGGATAGCGAGTTCCTGGAGAACGCCACCTCGCGAGTGGCCATGGCCCTGGAGACCTCGCGCCTGCGCAGCGAGGAAGTCGACTTCGAGCAAGCGCGGGCCATGCAGCAGATCCTCCTGCCGAAGTCGCTGCCGCATCTGGAGGGCTTTGACATCGCCGGCATGTGGCAGCCCGCGCGCAGCGTCGGCGGCGACTACTACGATGCTCTCCTCCTCGGCGAGGGAAAGGCCGCGGTCTGCATCGCCGACGTCGCCGGCAAGGGCATGCCCGCGGCGCTGCTGATGGCCAGCCTCCAAGCCGCCGTGAAAGCGACCGCCTCGGCCGACACGCCGCCACGGCGTTTGTGCGAGAAAGTGCGCCACGTCGTCGCCGGCAACCTCACCGGCGGCACGTTCATCACCTTCTTCTACGCCCTGCTCGACATGAGCGAGCGCACGCTGACGTATTGCAACGCCGGCCACAATCCGCCCCTTCTCGTGCGCGCCAACGGCGACGTCGAGCGCCTCGACACCGGCGGCTCCGTCCTCGGCCGCCTCTTCCGCGGCGAGTCCTACGACCAGGCCACCGTGCCGCTCGACCCCGGCGACCGCGTCGTCCTCTTCACCGACGGCGTCTCCGAGGCCCGGCGCGCCGGCGAAGACTTCGGCGACGAGCGGATCATCGACGTGGTGCGCGCCAACCGCGAGCTCTCCGCCGCCGAATTGCAGGAGAAGATCGTCGAGGCCATCACGAGCTTCACCTCGGGCTCGTTCGGGGACGACGTGACACTCGTCGTGATCGGAGCGAATTAGGGCGCAGGTGGTTGCTCTGCCGAGGCACGCCGATCCGCGAGAACACCATCTGCGCCCTGCCCCCTGCGCCCCGCGCCCTAGAATAGCAACGTGTTCGATCTCTCCATCGCCCTGTCGGTGCTTTTCATCCTGAGCGCCGTCACCTCCTACGTCGTCACCAAGCTCGTCAAACACGTTGCCGAGCACATCGGCGCGGTCGATCATCCCGACGACCGCCGCCTCCATCTCGAGAGCACCCCTCGCCTCGGCGGGCTGGCCATCATCTTCGGCTTCGGTTTTCCGCTGCTCCTCCTGGCCGGCAACCGCCACGCCGCCGCGCTCGTGTCGAAGAACATCGACTACCTCTGCGCCGTCCTCGCCGCCGGCGCGCTGATCGTCGCCCTCGGCGTCTACGACGACGTCCTCGGCG
>JBKOUP010000461.1:0-13096 GCA_046723495.1 Acidobacteriota bacterium | reverse complement strand
ACAGACCCCGAGGCGATCGTCGACGCGAAGCTGATCCTGCTGTGGGGGACGAATACGCTCACGGCGAATCCGCACCTCTGGCCGTTCATCCGCAAAGCGAAGGAGAACGGCGCGACGACGATCTGCATCGATCCGCTGCGCACGCGCACCGCCGACGCCTGCGACGAGCACATCGCCATCCGTCCCGGCACCGACGGCGCCCTGGCCCTCGGCATGATGCACGTCATCTTCCGCGACGGCCTCGAAGACCGCGCCTACCTCGAGGCCATGACCGTCGGATGGGAGAAACTACGCGAGCGCGTCCTCAACGACTACGCGCCGCAGCGCGTCGCCGACACCTGCCGGCTATCGGCCGACACCGTCGAGCGCCTCGGCCGCCTTTACGGCACGACGCGGCCGTCGTTCATCCGCGTCAACTACGGCCTGCAGCGCCACGGCGGCGGCGGCTCCGCCGTGCGCGCGATCTCCGTTCTGCCCGCAGTCACCGGCACGTGGGACGACGTCGGCGGCGGCTGCCAGTTGTCAGCCTCGGGCACGTTCAACCTTCGGGCGATCGACCGCCCCGAGCTGATCCCGGCCGGCACGCGCACGATCAACATGACCCGCCTCGGCGAAGCGCTGACGGAGACGAACGATCCGCCCGTGCGCGCGCTCGTCGTCTACAACTCGAACCCCGCCTCGATCGCGCCGGACCGCCAGAAAGTCCTGGCCGGCCTGCGCCGCGACGACCTCTTCACCGTCGTCCTCGAGCATTTCCCCACCGACACCGCCGACTACGCCGACGTCCTCCTGCCGGCCACCACCCAGCTCGAGCACGACGACATGCAGAAGGCCTACGGCCACATCTACATGATGTACAACCGGCGCGCCATCGAGCCCCTCGGCGAAGCCCTGCCGAACGCCGAGATCTTCCGCCGCATCGCCGCAACCATGAAGCTCGATTTTCCCGAGCTGAACGCGACGGACGAAGAGCTGATGCGCGAGGCCCTCGCCGACGTCGACTTCGACGAGCTGCGCGAGCGCGGCTGGATGCGCCTCCCCCTCCCGTCGCCGCACCGGCCGTACGCGCGTGGCGCGCGCCTCAAGACGGCCAGCGGCAAGATCGAGATCGAGTCGTCGCACCTCGCCGCGATCGGCTTCGATCCGTTGCCGACCTACGTCGCCCCGCACGAGTCGGAGGAGCGCAGCCCCGAGCTGGCCCGGCGCTATCCGCTCGCGCTCATCTGCCCGCCCGCGCACTCGTTCCTCAATTCGACCTTCGTCAACGTCACCTCGCTGCGCCGCGCCGCGGGAAAGCCGATGCTCGAGATCCACGCCGACGACGCCGGCCGCCGCGGCATCGCCGCCGGCGCGCGCGTGCGCGTCTGGAACGATCGCGGCGCGTTCACGGCCGAGGCGGTCGTCAGCGATCGCGTGAGGCCGGGCGTCGTAGCCGCGCCGTCGGTCTGGTGGGGCAAGCTCACCGACGACGGCACGAACGCGAATCAGACGACGTCGCAGGCCGTCACCGACCTCGGCGGCGGCGCGACGTTCTTCGACAACCGCGTGGACGTGGCCCCGGCATGAACCACTACGCCGCGCCGCTCGCGTTCATCGCGATCGTCTACGTCGCGATGATCTGGATGAACGAGCGCTACGGCCTCTTCGCCACCGACCGCTTCCCATCCGAGGGCGCGAAGATCGCCGCGTACGCGTGGCTCGGCCTCCTCATGTTCGGCCTGGGCATTCTGGTCGTCGGCTCCGCGCTGCACACGCCGACGGCGAAAGAGCTCGCCCACATCCCGTTCTATTCGCTCTTTCTCCTGCACGCCGTGCTGATCGTCTTCCTGGCCGGCTGGTGGCTCCTCGCCGGCCGTCCGGCGCTGGGCGAATTTTTCAACCTCCGCGGCGGCGACACCGGAGAGATGGTCATGACCGGCTTTGCCGTCGGTGTCGGCGGCTGGATCTTCACCATCATCATGGCCATTCTCCTGGCCGCGATCCTCTCCGCGACGGGCTGGATGCCGAAGCCCACCCAGCCGCCGCCGATGATCGCCTGGATGGCCGCGCTCCCGCTCTGGAAAAAGATGCTCGTCGTCGCCTCGGCGATGACGGTCGAGGAAGCGTTCTTTCGCGGATGGCTGCAGAAGCGCGTCGGCCTCCTGGCGTCGACGACGCTCTTCGCCCTCGCTCACTCCGGCTTCGGCCAGCCGCTGCTGCTCATCGGCGTGGCCGTGATCTCGCTGATCATCGGCTTCACGTTTTATCGGACGAAGAACCTCCTGCCCGGGATCATCGCCCACGGGATCTTCGACGGGATCCAGCTTTTCGTCGTGATTCCGGTCTTGTTCAGGATGATGGGGCTCGGGACCTGAGCTACTGCTCCGACACCACCACGCCCTCGCCCTCGAAGCGAATCTTGAATCCGGCGCGGTCGCCGCTCTCGATCATCACGTTGTCGAGCGACTGATCGTCGACCACGGCGGCGATGAGATTGCCGGTCCAGGCCACCAGCGCGTTCGACGAGATCGACAGCGGGTAATCCTTCGTCACGCGCAGCGTCAGCGGCTCGATCGACGTCGAGATCGCCAGCGAGCCCTTGCCGAAGATCTTCACCGTGTCGATCTTCCGCTGATACGCGCTGTCGTAGATCGGCTCGACGCGGTACGTCAGCGTGTCTTCGAGCGCCAGGAGGTTGCTTCCCTCGACGTAGATGAACTCCTCGCTGAGGTCGAGGAGGAACGTCTTGCGCCCCTTCTCGTAGAGGAAAATCTTCCCCTGCCCGGCCGCCTTCACCATCGTCTGCGCCGTCGTGCCGACCAGGCCCGACTCGGCCATGAACTTCAGATTCCCCGAGTAGCTCGACACCGTGCCGCGCTTCACGTAGGCGCTGCGGGCGAAGTTGATCTCAAGGAAACCGTTCTCGTGAAGCGCGAACGTCCTCGAGGCCCCTTCGATCTTGCGCTCCAGGTCGAGGCGCTTCTCGTCGACGTGCTGCGGCTCGTCGACCGCCTCCTGCAGCTTGCGCGCGGCCGTGACCGCGGCCAGATCGACCGGCGGCGGGACCGGCGGCTGGGGGACGGGCGTCGTCTGCGGGTTCGTGGCCGGCTTCGCCACCTTCCCCGGCTGCGTCACCATGTCGACGCGCACGGGGACGATCTTCTGCGTCGTGGCGTTGCGCCGCGCGTCGACGGGCTTCGGTGCCGGCGTCTCGCGGACGACCGACGATGGCTTCGTCTGCACGTTCTGCTGCATCTCCGCCTCGACCTCGCGCACGACCTTGTCGGCGCCGGCGAAGCGGAGGTGCTCGAGGGCCAGCCCGAACTTCTTGCGCTGCCGGTAGAGCAGGCCGAGATAGAGATGCGACTTCGCGTAGTTCGGACGCAGCTCCACGGCGCGCAGCAGGTACTGCTCGGCCTCGTCGAGCTTTCCCTGTTTGAAGAGGATCAGGCCGAGGTTGGAGTGGAGGATGAAGACATTGGCGTTCTCGCGCACGAGGCGCCGGTAGATGACCTCGGCCTCGGGGAACGCATTGGTCTTGAAGTAGACGAGGCCGAGGAGGTTCAGGACGTCGGAGTCGTCCGGGCGCATGCGCTGCGCCTGCTCCAGCTCGCGCCGGGCCTCTGCGTAGCGCCCTTCCTGGAACGCTTCACGGCCGCGGTTGTAGTGGAGAAGGAAGACACCCTGGTCGAACGGCGGAGCAACAGCGGGACGAGTATCGGGCATGCCGCCGCGATTGTACGCGAAGCGCGGCGCGCTACTGTGATCCCAGATACCGCATTCCGGGCAACACCGCCGCCGCCACGGGCGCCATGAATCCGCCCCGCAGCTTCGCATTGCGATTGCCGGCGAACGACGTGGCCTGCCCGTACGGCTGGCCGTAATACACGGTCAGTGCGCGCACCACGTACGTCGACGTCTCCGCGTACGGCGGGATGCCGGCGTACTTCAACACGGCGCTCTCGCCGGCGTTGTACGCGGCGAGCGCGCGGGGGAGGTCGTTGTGGAACATGGCCAGGAGATCGCCGAGGTAGCGCACGCCGCCGCGGATGTTTTCCTCGGGGTCGAGGATCGATTTCACGCCATAGCGGCGCGCGGTGTCGGGCATGAGCTGCATCAAACCGCGCGCGCCCTTGTGCGAGATGCACTGCGGATCGAAGC
Organism: Acidobacteriota bacterium; assembly: GCA_046723495.1. Lineage (GTDB taxonomy): Bacteria > Acidobacteriota > Thermoanaerobaculia > Gp7-AA8 > Gp7-AA8 > DATDFB01. Next base: position 8,956 of record JBKOUP010000461.1, on the reverse strand, counting down.
CCGACTCGACCTGGATCACGGCGCGCACGAGCACGGGATCGACGCCGTAGGCGACGGCGTGGCGGTCGATGATGGCGTCGTACGGCGAGCGGCGGTTGCGCTGCCTGGCCAGCCAGCGCAGGTCGCCGCTGCGGGCCGAGGAGACGCCGAAGTTCGAGATCATCTTCTTCCCGTCGGTGCCGACGACGACCTGCACCTGCGCCGACGCGCTCGATGCGAGCGCCGCGACGACGGCGAAAACGACGACTGGACGCATTGCTGTCGATGGTAGCACACGGCAAAATCACGCCATGAGCTTCGAGCCGATTCAAAAGGACGTCGACCGATACATAAGCCAATTCAAGGAAGGTTACTTCCCGCCGCTGTCGATGCTGGCGCGGCTCACGGAGGAGCTCGGCGAGCTGGCGCGCGCGCTGAGCCACCACGAAGGTTTCAAGAAGCCGAAGCCGGGCGAGGACGCCGGCAGCATCGAGGAGGAGCTCTGCGACCTGATTTTCGTCGCCGTCTGTCTCGCGAATTCGATGAACATCGACCTCGACGCGGCTTTCGCAAGGGCAATGCAGAAATACTACGTGCGCGACAAAGATCGCTGGACGCGCCGCGAATAGGCGCGTACACTGTCTCCATCCTTAAATCGAAATTGTTCCAGGAGGACGGAGATGGACGGCCTACTGCGCCAGCTCATCAAAACCGTTCGCCGGCGCTTGCGCTCCGACGAAGAAGTCACAGTCGAAGCCGTGACGAAAGAGCTCGGCTATACCCGGCAATACGTCTCGGGGCGCTTCCACCGCGTCACCGGCAGGCTCTTGAGCCACTTCCTCAAGGAAAAGCGCCTGGAGAAGGCGGCCCGCCTGCTCAAAGGCGGCAACCTGCGCGTGTCGCAGGTGGCCCGCCGCTGCGGCTTCGACTCCGAGAACTACTTCCGCCAGCAATTCCGCGAGCGCTTCGGTATGTCGCCGCGCCAGTTCCGGTCGAATGAGATCCGGAACGGGTTGCTGAGGCGGCCGCAGGTGGCGTGAGTCAGGGGACAGGGCACAGGGGGCAGGGCGCAGGTGGTTGTCCTGCTGAACGCGCGACCTCAGGCCCATGCTCATGCCATCGCGAGAACATCATCTGCGCCCTGCGCCCTGCGCTCTGCCCCCTAACTTTTGTCATATCCTGCCTCCACCCACAAATACCGCAGCGTATTCGCGTCGTGCGCGCGGGTGACGACGACGTCGTGGGCGAAGAGCAGCGCGCGGCGCAGCGCCGAATGCGGCACGGCGTTCTTCTCGAGATATTGGCGATGCTCCGCCACGCTGGCGAATGACTGCGAGCGCAGCGGCTCGTCGAGGCGCACGACCGTCCCTTGCACCTGCAGCTCCTTGGCGAAGCGCATGTAGTAGCGGCGGTGCAGCAGGCGCAGCTCCGAGGCCGCGCCGATGCCCAGCGGCTTCCCGGCGTAGAACGGCACGGAGCGGATGCGGAAGCCGCGGGCCTTCCCCGCCGCGATCGCCGCGGCGATCTCCCGCGCCAGCGCGTCGTCGACGACCTCGCGCTCGCGCACGATGAGGATCCAGTCGCCGCTGGCCGCGTCGATGGCCCGGTTCAGTTCCGGGCGATGCGCCGTCAGCTCGTCGCGCGGGGCGATGTCGAGCACGAGCTGCTCGACTTTCGTGAAATGCGGCGTCAGCGCGGTGAGGTCGTCAACGTGCACGTGACCGAGCGTCACCACCGAGAGCTGCTGCGCCACCGCGCCGGGCTCCGTCGCGTCGGCCAGACGGTTCCACGCCGCCGGCATCGCTACTCCTCGAGCTTCTCGTGGATGCGCACGATGCGCGAGGCGCGGCCCGTGTGCTCGTCGACGTCGACGAGCGCGCCGGAGAGGCGGATGTCGCGCTTGGCCACCTCGAGCTTGCGCGGCGTGTTCATGAGAAACCGGTGCAGGGCCTCGTCGGGACGGAAGCCGATCACCGAGTCGTACGCGCCGGTCATGCCGACGTCGGTCTGGAAGGCCGTGCCGTTCGGAAGGAGGCGCTCGTCCGCCGTCGGCACGTGCGTGTGCGTCCCGACGACCATCGACACGCGTCCGTCGAGGTAGCGCCCCATGGCCTGCTTCTCCGACGACGCCTCGCCGTGAATGTCGACGACGATGACCTTCACGTCGCCGAACTCCGGAAGCTCGCGGTCGGCGCAGTGGAACGGGTTATCACACGGCGGCATGAAGACGTTGCCCATCAGCTGCAGCACGCCGACCTTCACCCCGCCCGCGGTCTGGCGCACCACGCGCCCCTTGCCGGGATTTCCGGCCGGATAGTTCGCCGGGCGGATGACGTAGTCGTAGCGGTCGTAGTTCTCGACGAATTCTTTCTTGTCCCAGATGTGATTGCCCGAGGTGTAGGCGTTGATCGGGAGGTCCGACAGCTCCTCCATGATGGCCTCGGTCACGCCGAAGCCTCCCGCCGCGTTCTCGACATTGACGATGGTGAAGTCGACGTTCTCCCGTCCGACGACGTGCTCGAGCTTCTGGCGCAACGCCCGCCGGCCAGGCTGGCCGACGACGTCGCCGATGTAGAGGATGCGAATCATAGGGCGCAGGGCGCAGGGGGCAGGGCGCAGATGGTTGTCGTCGCGAGAACACCACCTGCGCCCCGCGCCCTGCGCCCTGCCCCCTTCTTATTTCGCATAATCAACCGCACGCATCTCCCGAATGACAGTGACCTTGATCTGCCCCGGATACTGCAGCTCCGACTCGATCTTCCTGGCCACGTCCTTCGACAGCCAGATGGCCTGCTCGTCGCCGATCTTCTCCGCGTTCACGATGATGCGAAGCTCGCGCCCGGCTTGGATGGCGAACGACTTCGACACGCCGTCCATCTGGTTGGCGATCGACTCCAGACGCTCCAGGCGGTGCACGTAATTCTCCAGGATCTCGCGCCGCGCGCCGGGGCGTGCTGCCGAGAGCGCGTCGGCTGCGTTCACCAGCACGGCCTCGACCGTCGTCGGGTCGTAGTCGCCGTGGTGGCACTCCATCGCATGAATGATCTCGCGCTTCTCGCCGTACTTGTCGAGCACCTGCCGGCCGAGCTCGAGGTGCGTCCCCTCCATCTCGCGGTCGATGGCCTTGCCGATGTCGTGCAGCAGTCCGCCGCGCTTGGCGATGGTGTCGTTGACGCCGAGCTCCACCGCCATCAGCGCCGCGAGCTGCGCGACCTCGAGCGAGTGCACGAGGACGTTCTGCCCGTACGACGTGCGGTAGCGCAGCCGGCCGAGGAGCTTGAGGACCTCGGGGTGGAGATCGGTGATGCCGAGCGAGAACGCCGCGGCCTCCCCTTCCTCGAACAGCTTCTGGTCGAGCTCCTGGCGCACCTTGTCGACGAGCTCCTCGATGCGGGCGGGATGGATGCGTCCGTCCTGCATGAGGCGCTCGAGGGAGATGCGGGCGATCTCGCGCCGGATGGGGTCGAAGCCCGACAGGATCACGGCCTCGGGGGTGTCGTCGACGATGAGGTCGACGCCGGTCGCCAGCTCGAGGGCGCGGATGTTGCGCCCTTCGCGGCCGATGATGCGCCCCTTCATGTCTTCGCTCGGCAGGTCGACGACGGAGACGGTGTTCTCCGCGACGTAGTCCGAGGCCATGCGCTGGATGGCCATGCCGAGGATCTTGCGGGCCTTGAGAGTGCCGAGCTCCGTGGCTTCCATCTCGATGCGCTGGACGATGCGCGCGGCTTCGATCTTGGCCTCGCTCTCGATCCCGCGGAACAGCTCCTGCTTGGCCTGATCGACGGTGAGGCCGGAGATCTGCTCGAGCTTGTGGCGCTGCTCGTCGATGAGCGCGTCGAGCTCGCCTTCGCGGCGCTCGACGTTTTTCTCGCGGTCGTTGAGAGCGCGGTCGCGCTTCTCCACCTCGGCGATGCGCGACTCGACCTGCTGCGTCTTCTTGTCGAGGTTCTCTTCCTTCTGCTGCAGCCGTCGCTCGGAGTTCTTCATCTCCTCGCGGCGCTGCTGGGCCTGGCGGTCGAAGTCCGACCGCATCGTCAGCAGTCTGTCCTTCGCCTCCAGGTCGGCCTCTTTGACGCGGGCCTCGGCCTGTTTGCGGGCGTCCTCGACCAGGCGGTCGCCGTTGCGGCGGGCATCGTCGAGCACCGCCTGGGCACGTTTGAAGTAGACGACGCGCCAGAGCCACGCCAGGACCAGCGCGCCGACGATGCCGACTACGACTGCAATCGCAATTTGAAGCACCAAAACTGCACCTCCGCGTGGGAGGCTCGCGCAGCGAGGAGGAGGGAAATTCGGAGGACCCCGCCTGAGCCGTGTGAGGGATTCTTACTTGAACCTGACCAAGCAGGTGGGCGCTCTACCCCAGCCGTTTTGGCTACCTTCTGATGCCCGTTAGGGCGAAGGCGTGCACGCGGCCAAGGACCCGAACACCCAAGTAAGAAATATCGGTTCAAGCGCTAGATCATTCATCACGTACTCTGCAGGGCACTCCGAATTCGTTTTCCTTGATGTCAACGGCTCAGCCGACGATGTCGGTGAGCCGGTTCGAAAGTTCCTCCGTTTTCTCGGCCCAGAGCCCTTCCGCGCTCTCGCGCTCTTTCCGGTACCGGGAAAATTCGTCGGCTATGTTGAGAGCCGCCAGGATGGCGATCTTCACGGGGTCAACCGTGGAGACCTGGGCTGCCACCTCGCGCATCCTGGAGTCCACAAACCGCGCAAGCTCCGTTAAATAGTCCGGGTCTCCTTCTCCACGAACGTTGTAGCTCTGACCAAAGATCTCGACCGAAGTCGAGTCGAGTTTTCCGTCCATCGGAAAAAATTACCTTTGAAAACCCGAGGGATTATACAGGATGAGGGTTGCCGTCACATCTGGAAAATCAACCTGCCGCCAGGGGCGACCGATGACACCAACTAAATCGCTGCACCGCCTCGGCTTTGCACAATAACCCCATCTTGCGTTACGCTCGATTACCGCCTATCTTTCTCAGCGACTCCCATGGTCGCACACGCTCGACAGCTCGAGATCGTTCCGATCCCCCTCCCGGCGCCGCCCCCGCCGCCTCCTTCCCGCCCGCTCCCCCCGCTCCCGCCCGCCGTCGCCGCGAAGCTGACGAGCGGCGCGGAGCTGGTGCGGTCGCTGGCGCGGCGGCGGCGGGAGGAGGTGATCCCGACGACGGTCGCGGCCGTCGACGAGCTCCTCGGCGGCGGCCTCTCGCGCGGCAAGATGACGGAGATCGCCGGCCGCGGCGCGCGGTGGTCGCTGGTCATGGCCACGATCGCCGCAGCCACGAGCATGGGCGAAGCGGCCGCGCTCGTCGACCTCGGCGATCACCTCGACCCGCAGCTCGCCGAGGAAGCGGGCGTCGATCTGCGGCGCGTCCTGTGGGTGCGGCCGAAGACGTTGAAGGAAGCGGTCACAGCGGCGGAGATGCTCGGCGCGACCGGGTTCCAGCTCGTCGTCCTCGACGCGGGGCTGCCCCCGATTCGCGGCCGGCGCCTGCCCGACGCCGCGTGGGTCCGCCTGGCACGCACGTGCGAGACGCACGGCTGCACGCTGCTCGTCTCCGCGCCGTACGCCCTCACCGGCACGACCTCGGAGGCGATGCTCCTCGCGCGCGCGGTGCGCCCGCGCTGGCTCGGCAGCGGAAAGTCGCCGCGCGTCCTCGCCGGCGCGGAGATGACGGTGCGGTTGGAGAAGCATCGGAGAATTCGGCCGGGACAGAGCACGCGCGTCGCGCTCACCGCTCCCGACGCCGCCACGCCAATCAGAGTCGCGGCGGTCCCCCCTGAGAGCCGAGAGCTGAGAGCTGAGAGCCACCGATGACCCGCATCGCCTGCTTCTTCGTCCCGCTTTTCCCGCTCGCGGCGCGGCTGCGCAGCGAGCCCGAGCTCCTGAGCGAGGCCGCGGCCATCGTGGAGGGCAACGGCAGCGCCGCGCACATCCTCGCGGCGACACGGCGCGCGCGCAAGCACGGCATCCGGGCCGGACAGACGCTCGCCCAGGCGCGCACGATCCTGCCGAAGCTCATCGCCCGCGGCCGCGACGCCGAGTGCGAGCGGACGGCCCAGGAGGCGCTGCTCGAAGCAGCCGAGACGTTCTCGCCGCGCATCGAGGACGCCGGCGACGGCCTCGTCTTCGTCGACGTCAGCGGCACCGAGCGCCACTTCGAGTCGGAAACGGAACTGGCGAAAGCGGCGATGCGCGCGATCGACGCCATCGGCCTCCCCGGCCGCGTCGGCGTGGCCGGGAGCAAGCTCGCCGCGCGCGTGGCCGCGGAGCTGCCGAAGTCGCCGACGGTCGTGGTGCCGGGCGAAGAAGAGATGTTCCTGGCCCCGCTGCCGCTGGCCCGGCTCAGCCCCGAGCTCGACGCCGCGGCGACGCTGGCGCGCTGGGGCCTGACGTCGATCGGCGAGCTGGCCCGCCTTCCCGAATCGGAAGTGGCCAGCCGCCTCGGCGAGATCGGACGCGAGCTGCACTACGCCGCGCGCGGCGTCGATCCGCGCCCGCTGATTCCGCGCGCGCTGCCGCCGGAGTTCCGCGAAGGGATGGAGCTGGAGTGGCCGCTCGTGGCGCTCGAGCCGTTCCTCTTCATCGCCTCCGCCGCGCTCGACCGGTTGATGAAGCGGATGGAACTGCAGGGCTTCGCCTGCAAGCGGATCGAGATGACCCTCGCGCTGGAGCCCGACGGCTGGCACCCACGCGCCATCGACCTCCCCGCGCCGACGCGCGACGTGAAGACGATCCTGACGCTGCTCCGCCTCGACCTGGAGAAGACCCCGCCCGGCGCGCCGGTGGTCGGCTACTCGTTCGTCGCCCACCCCGACCGCCCGCGCCGCGCCCAGCTGTCGCTCTTCGGACCGGCAGCCGTGTCGCCAGAGAAGCTGGCCACGACGATCGCCCGCCTCGTCTCGATGCTCGGCGAAGATCGCGTCGGCCAGCCGATGACCGTCGACGGCCACCTCCCCGAGCGCCACGCCGTCGGCGACTTCACTCCCCCGCCCCCGCCCGACCTCCGCCGCACCCCCAGCCGCGGCCGCGGCGTTTTGGCGGCGCGCGTGTTCCGCCCACCCATCCCGGTGGAAGTGATCACGCGCAGCGAACGGGGAGAAACGCAGATCGAATCGATTCGCGGGGAAGGAGACTTCAGCGGAAGTGTGCGGGTGGCGTCGGGGCCGTGGAAGATCGAGGAGGGGTGGTGGAAGGCGGGGCCGGAGGCGCGGGAGTACTGGGATGTGGAGATGGAGAAGGGAGAGGTCTACCGGATGTATCGCGCGGAAGCGGATGCGCGGTGGTACGTCGATGCGACGCTACAGTGAGTAGAAAGAATTTCGAATTTCGAATTTCGAATTCAGAATCTAGAAATGGCCGTTGATATCTATCAGCGTGCGTTTGAGTTTGCATGCCGTGTTGTTCGGTTGCATCGCGTGCTTTCGCGGCGGCGCGGCACGCACATGGTTGCCGTCAATCAGCTCCTTCGCGCCGGAACAGGGATCGGCTCGAATCTGGAAGAAGCCAAGGCTGGTCAAACCCGAAAGGACTTCATCGCGAAAGCCCGAATTTCCTTGAAGGAAGCTCGCGAGTCGCACTATTGGCTGCGCATTATCAGAGAGTGTGAGCTCGTGCCGCGACACCGTATTGAGCCACTCCTCAACGAAGCAAATGAGCTCGTCGCAATCCTCACGACGATTGTGGTGAAGACCACGGTTAATTCTTAATTTCTGAATTCGAAATTCGAAATTCGAAATTCAATGGCCCCCTACGCCGAGCTCCGCGCCTCCTCCGCCTTCTCCTTCCTCGACAGCTCCGCCCTGCCCGAGGACCTCGCCTACCACGCCGCGGCCAATGACCTTCCGGCCATGGCCATCGTCGACCGCAACGGCGTCTACGGCGCCCCTCGCTTCTACACCGCCGCGAAAAAAACAGGCATCAAAGCCATCCTCGGCGCCGAGGTCCGGCTCGAGCCGCCGCGCCAGCTGCACGAGGCGGGGACGATCAAGGATCAAACGCTTTCCCTCCTCGTCGAAAACCGCGAGGGCTACAAAAACCTCTGCAGGCTCCTCACGGCCGGCGCGCTCGGCAAGCCGAAGGGCGAGGCGCGCTGCACGTGGCAACAGGTCGAAGAGCACGCCGCGGGGCTGCACTGCATCACGCGCGCGGACGAGGGCACCGTCCAGAAAATCGCCGGCATCTTCAAGGGGCGCACGCACGTCGAGCTGCAGCGGCATCGCCGGCGCGATGAGGAGCACGAGAACATCGCCCTCATCGACATCGCGCGAAGGCTGCGCCTGCCGATTCTCGCCACCAACGGCGTGAGATATGCGCGGCCCGAGGACAAAGAGCTGCACGACGTCCTCGTCTGCATCCGCGAGGGCGTCAACGTCGAGACGGCCGGCCGCCTCCTCGGCGTCAACCGCGAGCGCCACATCAAGAGCGCGGCCGAGATGAGCGCCCTCTTCCGCGATCTGCCCCAGGCCATCGACCACGCCTGGAAGCTCTCCCAGACCCTCGCCTTCACCCTCGCCGACCTCGGCTATCAATTCCCCGACTACCCGCTGCCGCCGGGCGAGACGCCGATGTCCTACCTGCGCAAGATCACCTGGAACGACGCGCGCGTCCGCTTCCGTCCGCTCACCGCGCGCGCGCAGAAGCAGGTCGAGAAAGAGCTGGCCATGATCGAGAAGCTCGACCTGGCCGGCTACTTCCTCATCGTCTGGGACATCGTCCAGTTCTGCCAGCGCGAGAAGATCCTCGTCCAGGGGCGCGGCTCCGCGGCCAACAGCGCCGTCTGCTACGCCCTCGGCATCACCGCCGTCGATCCGGTGAAGATGGATTTGCTCTTCGAACGGTTTTTATCCGAGGAGCGCGGCGAGTGGCCGGACATCGACCTCGACCTCCCCTCGGGCGACCAGCGCGAGCGCGCCATCCAGCACGTCTACAAAACCTACGGCGCGCACGGCGCGGCCATGACCGCGAACG
>JBKOUP010000115.1:0-6718 GCA_046723495.1 Acidobacteriota bacterium | reverse complement strand
GCCTCACCACGATCACGGAGCAGCTGCGTGCGGAAACCGCGCTGGTCCGGGCCCGCCTCGGACTGCTCGCGGCGCGCTACGACTACATCGTCGGCTACGCGGAGCTGCTGCGGGCCACAGGAGACTTGAATGACGTCACGGCGTTTCAGTAGGGGATTCCTCGCTGCGCTCGGAATGACACTGGCGTGCAGCCGGCAAGCGCCGCTTTCGGCGCCGCCGCGCGTGAGCGCGCCGACGGAGATCGTCACCACGGCCGAGCTGCCCGCGACGCGCAGCGTGGCCGGCAGCGTGCGCGCGGCAACGGTCAGCCCGCTCGCGGCGAAGGTGATCGGCAACGTCGTGGCCGTGCACGTGCGCGAAGGCGACCGCGTGCGCGCGGGACAGCTCCTCGTCGAGATCGACGACCGCCAGGCGCGGGCGCAGAGCGACGCCGTCGCGCGCGCGGTCGACGGCGCGAACGCCGCCATCGCCGCGGCCGAGGCGAACGCATCGCTGGCGGCCACGAATCAGCAGCGCTTCTCCGCGCTGCGCGTGCGCGGCTCCGTCAGCCCCGCGGAATTCGACGAGGTGCGCGCGAAGGCCACGGTCGCGAACGCGGAGCTCGAGCGCGCCCGCCGCGCGCGCGAGCAGCTCGTGGCCCAGCGCGCCGAAGCGCGCGTCTTCGCCGATTACACGAAGGTGCGCGCGCCGATCGACGGCATCGTCACCGCGCGCTTCGTCGATCCGGGCGCGCAGGCCGCGCCGGGCATGCCCCTGCTGACGGTCGAGGACGACCGCACGATGCGCGTCGAGACGAGCGCCCCCGAGGATCTCGCCGTGCGCGAAGGCGACGCGGTGACGATCGAGGCGAACGGCAGGCGGATCACGGCGCGCGTCACGCGCGTCGTGGCCGCGGTCGACGCGGCCTCGCGCAGCGCCATCGTGCAAATCGATCTGCCCTCATCTTTCGTACCCTCTCCCCGCAACGCGGGGAGAGGGACAGGCGCGGAGCGCCAGGGTGAGGGGCGCCTCCGTCCCGGCACGTTCGTGACCGTCCTCTTCACCACCGGCGCGCGCCGCGCCGTCTCCGTTCCGGCCGTGGCGCTGCAGACCCGCGGCGCGCTGGCCGGCGTCTTCGTCGTCGGCGCCGACGGCGTGGCCCAGCTGCGCCTCGTCACCGCGGGCGACGGCGCCAACGACCGCGTCGAGATCCTCTCCGGCCTCGACGCCGGCGAGACCATCGTCACCGCGCTGCAGAACATTCGCGATGGAGTGCGCGTCCGATGAGCGGCCACGGTCTGGCCGGCCGCCTGGCCTCGTTCTTCGTCGAGTCGAAGCTGACGCCGCTCCTCGTGGCCGCCTCCATCGCCATCGGCCTCGGCGCGGTGCTTCTGCTGCCGCGCGAGGAAGAGCCGCAGATCATCGTGCCGATGATCGACGTCTTCGTGCAGCTGCCCGGCGCGTCGCCGGCCGAGGTCGAGTCGCGTGTGACCAAGCCGATGGAGCGCTTGCTGTGGGAGATCCCCGGCGTCGAGTACGTCTATTCGACGTCGTCGGCCGGGGCGTCGATGTGCGTCGTCCGCTTCGAGGTCGGGCAGAACGAAGAGGCGGCAACCGTGCGCGTCAACGACAAGCTGCACGCGAATTACGACCGCGTTCCGCCCGGCGCGAGCGAGCCGATGATCAAGCCGCGCTCCATCGACGACGTGCCGGTGCTGGCGCTGACGCTGACGAGCGCGCGCTACGACGCCTTCACCCTGCGGCGCCTGGCGGCGCAGATCGAGAACGAGATCCGGCAGGTGAGCGACGTCGGCGACGTCCGCCTCATCGGCGGCCAGCCGCGCGCGCTGCGGGTGATGATCGATCCCGCGCGCGCCGCCGCGTACGGGCTCGCGCCGGCGGCGATCGCGTCGTCGCTGTCGCAAGCAAACCGGCAGCTCGACGCCGGCGCGTTCGCCCGCGGCGACCGCGAAGTGCTCGTGCAGAGCGGCGGATTTTTGCGCGACGCGCGCGAGGCACGGCAGCTCGTCCTCGCCGCGCATAACAACAAGCCGGTCTACCTCGGCGACGTCGCCGAGATCGTCGACGGACCGGAAGAGCCGGCCGACTACGTCTACTCCGGATCGCGCGACGCTGTGAAGCCCGCCGTCACCATCGCCATCGCCAAGCGCAAAGGCGCGAACGCCACCGACCTCGCGAACCGCATTCTGAGCAAGATTGCGGTGCCGTCGGACGTCGAGATGCTCGTCACGCGCAACTACGGCGCCACCGCGGCGGAGAAGTCGAACGAGCTCCTCTTCCACATGTTCCTGGCCGTGCTCTCCGTGTCGCTGCTCGTGGCCCTGGTCCTCGGTTGGCGCGAGTCGGGCATCGTCGCAATTGCGATTCCGGTCACGCTGGCGCTGACCCTCGCCGTCTTCTACCTCTTCGGCTACACGCTGAACCGCGTCACTCTCTTCGCGCTCATCTTCTCCATCGGCATCCTCGTCGACGACGCCATCGTCGTCGTGGAGAACATCGTCCGGCACTGCCGGTTGCCGGAGAACTGCCGCGTGCCGCTGCGCGACGTCGCCATCCACGCCGTCGCCGAGGTCGGCAACCCGACCATCCTGGCCACGCTCGCCGTCATCGCCGCCATCCTGCCGATGGGCTTCGTCCGCGGCCTCATGGGTCCGTACATGCGCCCGATTCCGGTCGGCGCCTCGGCGGCCATGCTCTTCTCGCTCGTGATCGCCTTCATGGTCACGCCGTGGGCGGCGACGCGCCTGCTGAAGCGCGAGCCCGAAGGCACGCACCACAAAGAGTCGTGGTCGACGCGGATGTACCGCCGGGTCATGGGCCGCATCATCAACGAGCCGCGCGTGCGCTGGGGCTTTCTAGGCGGCGTCGCGTTGCTGCTCCTCGGCGCGGTATCGCTCTTCGCCCTCAAAGTCGTGCGCGTGAAGATGCTGCCGTTCGACAACAAGAGCGAGTTCCAGATCATCGTCGACATGCCCGAGGGGACGACGCTGGAGCGCACTGCGGCCGTGGCGCGCGCCGTCGGCGCGGAGGTGGCGAAGGTGCCGGAGGTCTCGAACTGGCAGATGTACGCCGGCACGGCTTCGCCGTTCAACTTTAATGGCCTGGTGCGGCACTACTTTTTGCGGCGCGGCGCGAACGTCGCCGACCTGCAGGTGAACCTGCTGCCGAAAGGCGAGCGCCGCGCGCAGAGCCACGACATCGCCAAGCGCGTGCGCACGGCCATCGCTCCGATCGCCGCGGCCGCCGGCGCGCGCGTCAAAGTGGCCGAGGTGCCGCCGGGACCGCCGGTGCTGCAGACCCTCGTCGCGGAGATTTACGGGCCCGACTACGCGCGGCAGATCGCCGTCGCCAAGCAGGTCGAGCGCGTCTTCGAGACGACGGCGGGCGTCGTCGACGTCGACTCCTACGTCGAGGACGACCAGCGGCAGTTCCGCTTCGCCGTCGACCGCGAGAAGTCCGCCCTCAGCGGCGTGTCGCAGGAGCAGATCGACGCTACGCTGCGGCTGGCGCTGTCGGGGATCAACGCGGGATTGCTGCATCAGCCAAACGAGGCGGAGGACGTGCCGATCGTCGTGCAGGTGCCGCGCGCGTTGCGCTCGGGCGTGGAGCGGCTGGCGTCGATGAGCGTGGCCTCGTCGACCGGCGCGCTCGTCCCCCTCGGCACGCTCGTGCACATCGAGGAGGTGACGGCGCCGAAGAGCATCTACCACAAGAATCTGATGCCGGTCGTCTACGTCACCGGCGACGTCGCCGGCGACGAGGAGAGCCCGGTGTACGCGATCTTCAAGCTCAACCGCGCACTCGACAAGCTGGCCCTGCCGGAGGGCTACGCCATGGAGCGCTTCGTGGCCCGGCAGCCGTTCACGAGCGAGCGGTTGGCGATGAAGTGGGACGGGGAGTGGCACATCACCTACGAAGTTTTCCGCGATCTCGGCATCGCCTTCGCCGCGGTGCTGGTGCTGATCTACATCCTCGTCGTGGGGTGGTTCCAGTCGTTCAAGACGCCGCTGGCGATCATGGCCGCGATTCCGTTCTCGCTCGTCGGCATCCTGCCGGCGCACGCGCTGATGGGGGCGTTCTTCACGGCCACGTCGATGATCGGCTTCATCGCCGGCGCGGGAATCGTGGTGCGGAACTCGATCATCCTCGTCGACTTCATCGAGCTGCGCCTGCGGCAGGGGATGCCGCTGGCGGAAGCGGTCGTCGACGCCGGCGCGGTGCGCTTCCGGCCGATGATGCTCACGGCCGCGGCGGTGATCGTCGGCGCGGGCGTGATCCTCTTCGACCCGATCTTCCAGGGGCTGGCGATTTCGCTCATGGCCGGCGAGGTGGCGTCGCTGCTGCTGTCGCGGGCGACGGTGCCGGTGCTCTATTATCTTTCCGCATGGGAACGCTCTTCGACGCCGCGGACCGCGAGTCTCTCGTCACCCGCATCAACGCTCTCCAGCCCGGCGCCGAGCGCCAGTGGGGCAAGATGAGCCCGGCCCAGGCGCTCTGCCACTGCGCGCGGGCGCTGGCGCACGGGAGCGGCGACACGCCGATGAAGCAGAAGCTCATCGGCAAGATCCTGGCGCCGCTGGTGCGCAAGTCGGCGCTCGGCGAGAAGCCGTTCAGCAAGAGCTCCCCGACCGACCCGACGTTCGTCGTCGCCGACGAGCGCGATTTGGACGCCGAGCGCGCGAAGCTCCTTGCGCTGATCGACCGCTTCGTCGCGCGCGGCGCGCCCGCGGCCGGAAGCGAGACGCACGCGTTCTTCGGGAAGCTGACAGGCGAAGAGTGGGGGACGCTGATGTACAAGCACATCGACCACCATCTGCGCCAGTTCGGAGGGTGACGTGTTCGCCGAGTTCAAAGCATTCCTGACGAAGTCGAACGCGCTGGCGCTGGCCGTCGGCGTGATCATCGGCGCGGCGGTGAGCAGCGTCGTCGGCGCGGTCTCCGCCGATGTCCTCATGCCCATCGTCGGCCTCTTCCTGCCGGGCGGCGACTGGCGTCAGGCGAAGATCGTGCTGAAGACCACGACCGACGCCGCCGGCAAGGTGACGGAAAGCGCGATCACCTACGGCCACCTCCTCGGCACTGTGGTTGACTTCCTCGTCATCTCGCTCGTGCTCTTCTTCATCGTGCGCGCGCTCATCAAGCCGTCGCCGAAGGATCCGACGAAGAAGTGCCCGGAATGCCTGGAAACGATTCCGGCCGCGGCGCGGCGATGCCGGGCGTGCACGGCGGCGCAGCCTGCCTAGGCGCTCGACTGCGCCCGCAGCGAACGCGCCACCAGGCCGATCCCGCCGGCGAAGAGCACCAGCATCAGCAGGGTGTTGAAGAGACTCGTCGGGCGGAAGTAGATGTCGAGGTTCGTGAGAATGCCGACGAAGATGATCACTGTGCCGGCGAACGTCAGCAGCCAGCCGATGATCGAGCGGCCGTTGAAGAAGAGGAACCCGATGCCGAGGATCAGCGGGATGAGCGAGAGGCCGAAGCCGTTGTAGCCCCAGAGGTGCCAGTACCCCGACGTCACCGTGACCTGGTTCGTCAGCAGCCAGCCGCCGGCGATGGCCATGCCGAGGCCGATGAGGAACATGCCGATTCCTCCGGAAGTGCCGCCGGCGCCGCGAGTCTCGGGCGTCACGCCGACAACTTCTCCCAATCGCCTTCCGGCGCGTCGAGGGCCAGCGCCAGCCCGCCGTCCGAGCCGATGAACACCGGGTCGGCCATGTACGTCACCTTCCCGCCGCCCACCTGCCCGAGCGCGCCCTCGAGGGCCTCGGCCAGGCCGCGCGTGAGGCCGCCGCCGCCGGAGAGGATCACGTTGTTGCGCACGCGGTCCTGGAACTCCGGCTCCACCTTCGAGAGCAGGTCGAGCATCGTCTCGATCACCGGCGGGAGGATCGTCTCGCAGGCTGCCTTGATCTCGTTGGTGATGTCGAGCTCCGTCGGCACGCCCTTGACCGGCGCGGTGACGACGCAGCGCTCCGGCGCCTCGCCGACGAAGCTGTTCTTCTCCTTCCACTCCCGGACCATGAAGATCGTCACGTTCGCTTGCGGGTAGCGCTCCTGGATGAGCTTGAGCAGGTGGGCGTCGATGGAGTCGCCGGCGATCGTCAGCGTGCGCTGGTCCTCCTCGGTCGGGTAGCGGCCCTTCATCACGCAGAAGTCGGTCGTCCCCGCGCCGATGTCGACGACCATCGTGTGCAGCAGGGCGTTCAATCCGTACGCGACGGCGAAGGGCTCGCTGACGATCATCAGGCTGTCGACGATCCCCTTCATCGAGTTGCGGAGGTACTGCTTGTTCGTGCGCAGCGCCGCGGCGGGGACGCCGACGACGGCGCGCACGTTCTTCGTGTCGATCTTGCCGTTCGCGCTGACGCCGACGAGGCGGAGCAGATGGCGCAGCAGCTCGCGCACGGCCTCGACATCCTTCTCCGAGCCTTCCTTGAGTAGGCCGCGCTCGAGCGGGCGGTGAAGGTCGAGCATGGTCCGGTTGGCGACGGCCTCGTGTCCGATGAGGACGTCGCGCTTGAGGACTTTTTTGGCCACCATGTCGGCCGGCCAGCCGACGAAGCTTTCCACGACGAAGCGCTCGCCGTTCGACGCGGAGATCGCGCTCCGCGAAGTGCCGAGGTCGATGCCGACGTGCAGCAGTTGATCAGCCATTTCCACTCCCTTTCTTCGGCGCGTCGCCCGCGCTGGCGTAGGCGTGGATCCCATGGAACAGCGC
>JBKOUP010000071.1:0-6512 GCA_046723495.1 Acidobacteriota bacterium | reverse complement strand
GACCTGCTACTTCCACTGCCCGGCCGCGTTCATCCCGAACATGGACGGCGAGTGGGTCGGCAAGCTGTCGCGGATCGGCTGGGTCATCGCCACCGGCGAGCACGACACGCTCGTGCAGAAGAACCGCGAGTTCTCGCAGATGCTCTGGTCGAAGGGCATCCCGAATCACGCCGAGCTCTGGCCCGGCGTGTTCGGGCACGATTGGCCGTGGTGGCGGGAGAACCTGCGAAGGTTCGTTTGACGGAAATGTGGGGCGGGATGAATCCCGCCCCACATCCAGCACTCAGTTATGCTACGCGCCGCGATGACCCTCCGTACTTGCGTTTTTCCCTGCGCCGGCTTCGGCACGCGCTTCTTCCCGGCTACGAAAGTGATCCCGAAGGAGATGCTGCCCCTGGTCGACAAGCCGATCCTGCAGTACGGCATCGAAGAGGCCCTCGGCTCCGGCCTCGACAAGCTGATCGTCGTGACGTCGAAGGGAAAGGACGCGATTTTCGACCACTTCGACCGCACCGCGGAGCTGGAGCGGTCGCTGCGCGAGCGCGGGAAGCTCGATCTTCTGGCCGAGGTCGACGTGGTGAGCAGGATGACCGACCTCATCGCCGTCCGCCAGAAAGACGCCCTCGGCCTCGGCCACGCTGTCCTGCAGGCGAAGGATGCGGTCGGCAACGAGCCGTTCGCGGTCGTGCTGCCCGACGACGTCATCCTCTCCGAGGAGCCGTGCCTCCGGCAGATGCGGCGCGTCTTCGAGCAATATCACGCGCCGGTTCTGGCGCTGATGGAGGTCAGCACCGCGGAGACGTCGCGCTACGGCGTCGTGGCCGGCGAGCTCGCCGGCGACCGCCTCTTCAAAGTGCGTGACATGGTCGAGAAGCCGAAGGCGAACCCGCCCTCGCATTACGCGATCATCGGCCGCTACATCCTTCCGCCGGAGATCTTCCCGATCCTGGAGTCCACCGGCCACGGCGCCGGCGGCGAGATCCAGCTCACCGACGCCATGCGCGAGCTGGCGAAGACGAACGGCGGCTTTTACGGCTACGTCTTCGAAGGAACGCGCTACGACGCCGGCGAAAAGCTCGGCTACCTGAAGGCCACCGTTGATTACGCGCTGAAGAACGAGGTCCTCGGCGAGGCCTTCGCCGACTACCTCCGCACGGCGCTGGAGAAACATGGAGAAGAGGATCGACATCCTCGACCTGCCGCCGGAAGTGCGGGAGCTCGTCGGCGAATGTGAGCTGACCGGCCGGCGCACGCTGTTCACGCGCAACGGGCGGCCGGTGGTGGCGCTGGTCTCGCACGACGAGTGGCTCGCGCTGCGGGAGACGCTGGACATCGCGAACGACGAGGCCTTGCGCGCGCAGATCGCGCAAGGCGACGCGGAGGCGCAGCGGGGGGCGGTGATGGAGGTCGAAGATCTGGAATGACCGGTTGCGTATCGCCGAGCGCGTGGCCGAGGACTGGGAAGCGCTCATCCCCGAGGAGCGCGCCCTCGTCCTGCGCGCCCTCGAGACCATCGACGAAGATCCCATCGCCGGCGCTCCGCTCTTCGAGCCGCTGCGTGGGCTTTGGTCGTACCGCGCGGAGCACCTGCGCATCGTCTACCGCATCGTGGCCGAGGCGCGCTTCGTCGTGATCCTGAGCATCGCGAGGGCCGCGCCGTGACGATCATCCTCGCCTCCGGCTCGCCGCGGCGGCGCGAGCTCCTCGGCTCCATCGGCATCGCCTTCGACGTCATCCCCAGCGACGTCCCCGAGGTGCACGCCGCCGGCGAGTCGCCCGAGGAGTACGTCGCGCGGCTCTCGCGCGAGAAAGCCGCCGCCGTCGCGCGCCTCCATCCCGACCGCTGGATCGTCGCCGCCGACACGACCGTCTACCTCGGCGACGAGTTGCTCGAGAAGCCGCTCGACGTCGACGACGCCCGGCGCATGCTCGCCGCCATCGCCGGGCGCACCCACGTCGTCTACACCGCCGTCACCGTCATGAACGCCGCGCGCGGCTACGGCGACACGCGCATCGCCGAGACCGAGGTGCGCATGGCGGCCATGTCGGAGCGCGAGATCGACTGGTACGCGCGCAGCGGCGAAGGGCTCGACAAGGCCGGCGCCTACGCCGCCCAAGGCATCGGGGCCATGTTCATCGACTCCATTCACGGCAGTTACACCAACGTCGTCGGCCTGCCGCTTGCTCTGCTCGTCAAGATGCTCGAGCGCGCCGGCATTGACCCGCTGAGCGCGGGGGGGTAGAAACGCACCATGTCTTCCGCGGCAAAAGTGGGCGCCTTCATGCTGGTCATTCTCGGCATCCTCGCTTTTTTCATTTTGAGGATCGAGGACGTGAAGATCAGCCGCACGAGCAACTTCAAAAAAGTCACGGCGGTCTTCGACTCCGTTGCGGGTCTCGACCGGCAGTCGGCCGTGCGCGTGGCCGGCGTGCGCGTCGGCAAGGTGACGAAGATCGACCTTCGCCCCGATGGCAAGGCCGAGGTGGAGATGCAGATCGACAAGGACGTGCAGCTCCACGCCAACGCCAAGGCCCACGTCGCCAACCTCGGCCTGCTCGGCGAGAAGTACATCGAGATCGATCCCGGCACGCCGAACCAACCGCTCATCAGCGAGGAGAAGTCGGTGATGATTCCCGGCTCGCAGCCGGCCACGATCGATCAGGTCACCGACCAGATCTCCGCGATCGCCACCGACGTCAAGGCCATCACGTCGTCGCTGCGCAACACCATCGGCACGCAGAGCGGACAGGCGCAACTGCAGGACATCGTCGCCAACGTCGACTCGATCACGAAGCAGGTGCGCGAGCTGATCGCCGCGAACCGCACGAACGTCGACGCCACGATGAAGAACGCCGAGGCCATCACCGCGCAGCTGCGCACGCAGATCCCGCGGCTGGCGGAGTCGATCGAGCGCGTCGCCAACGCCATGAGCGCGACGGTCACGGAGAACCGCAGCGACGTGCACCACACGATCGAGAACCTGCGCGCGCTCTCGGCCGACCTGAAGACGACCTCGGAGAACCTCGGCGCGATCACGACGCAAGTCCGCAGCGGCCAGGGGACCGTCGGCAAGCTGCTGTATAGCGACGAGACGTCGAATCGCCTCAACACCGCGCTGGCCTCGGTGGAGAGCGGCGTGAACGAGCTGAAGAACACGCTCGGCCGCGTCGGCAAGCTCCAGCTCGACCTCGGCATGAACGCCGACTACTACGCCGGCCTGCCGAAGCAGACCGGCGGCGTCGAGAACCTCGGCGGCAGCTCCCGCTCCGCGGTCTGGCTGCGCCTCACCCCGAATCCGGCCGAGAACAACCGCTTCTACAACGTCGAGCTGGCCGACACGCCGCTCGGCCATCAGAAGGACAAGGTCTTCGAGACGACGACGATCAACCCCGTCACCGGCGCGTCGTCGACGACGATCACGCAGGAGACGCAGTTCGACCGCAACTTCGTCGTCTCCGCGCAGGCCGGCTGGCACCTCGGTGCCGTCGACGCGCGCGTCGGCCTGATCGACTCCACCGGCGGCGGCGGCATCGACTGGCACTGGAACCGCCGCGTCACGTTGACCGGCGAGGCCTTCGACTTCTCCGAGCGCTACGACAAGAACCCGCACCTGCGCCTCTTCGGCGAGTACACCCTGCGCGAGCTCAAGAAGAAGACGCCGATGATCTTCATCCGCAGCGGCGTCGACAACCCGTTCAACAACACGGCGTTCATTTTCGGCGCGGGCATCCGCTGGCGGGACGATGATTTGAAGTATCTGCTGGGGAGTGTGCCGATAAAGCCGTAGGTGACAGGACACAGGACACAGGTCACAGGTGGTCTTCCTGTGTCCTGTGTCCTGTGTCCTGTGACCTGATCCCATGATCCACCTCATCACCCGCACCGTTCTGATCTTCGGCGGCCGTTCGCCCGAGCACGACGTCTCCATCCTCTCGGCGCGCTCCATCGCCGCGGCCGCGCCGAAGGAGCGGATCGAGATCGTGCCGATCTGCATCGGCCGTGACGGCCGCTTCATCGGTCCGGAGCGGAGCGCGAAGGTCCTCGACGGCAGCGCCAGCTCGGACAGCGGCGACTTCAACTTCGAGGCGTGGGCGCGCGCGCACCACATCGACGTCGTCTTTCCGATCATCCACGGCAAGCACGGCGAGGACGGGACGCTGCAGGGATACCTCGACATCCTCGGCATTCCGTACGCCGGCAGCGGCGTGGCCGCGTCGGCGGTGGCGATGGACAAGGCCCACATGAAGTACGCCTTCGCCGCGGCGAAGCTGCCGATCGTCGACTACGTCCTCGTCGCCGAGGCCGAGTGGCCGGGGGAACGGGAGCGAATCCGGCGGGCCGTGAACAACGCTCTCCGCCTTCCCTACTTCGTGAAGCCGGCGAACAGCGGCTCCTCGGTCGGGGTGACGAAGGTGAAGCGCGACGGCGCGCTGGCCGAGGCCATCGAATTCGCGCTGACGTTCGACGACAAGGTCCTCGTCGAGCGCGGCATCGACGCCCGCGAGCTCGAGGTCTCGGTCCTCGGCAACGAGACGGCCGAGGCCAGCGTGCCGGGGGAGATCGTCGCCGGCGCGGAGTTCTACGACTACGCCGACAAGTACATCAGCAACAAGGCCCAGCTCGTCATCCCGGCGAAGCTGCCGCGGGACAAGAGCGAGGAGTTGCGCAGACTCGCCGTCACGGCCTTCAAGGCCGTCGGCGCGGCCGGCTTCGCGCGCGTCGACTTCTTCCTCGAGCGCGGCACGAATCGGCTCTACGTCAACGAGATCAACACCATCCCCGGCTTCACGCAGATCTCGATGTTCCCGAAGCTGTGGGAGGCCACGGAGATCAAGTACCCGCGGCTGATCGAGCGGCTGATCGAGCTGGGGATCGAGCGCTCGAAGGCCCGCGCGGCGCGCGACGAGAGGACGATGGAGTGGCTGCGCAACAATGTCATTCCGAGCCGCGGAGACGGCGAAGAATCCCCTCACGCCTCGCGACGGGGGGATTCCTCGCTGCGCTCGGAATGACACCGCTGCGGATCTTCGTCGCCAAGCTGCGCCCGTTCAACGCCGCCGCGGTCGTGAAGCTCTCGGTGACCGCGGCCATCGGCGCGGCGTTCCTCTACGGCGACTTCGCCCTCTTCCGCCGCCTTTTCCGGGCCATCGCCAACGTCGAGCAGACGACGCCGATGTTCGCCATCGGCCTGCTGCGCAATCTCCTCGCGCTCGTCTTCCTCGTCGCCGTGGTCATCCTTTTTTCCTCGGCGATGACGGCGGCCATCGGCGCGTTCTTCACCGACCTCGACCTCGAGGTCTACCACGCCGCGCCGCGGACCAAATCGCGCATCGTGCTGGCGCGGTGGGCGAAGACGCTCGCGGAGAGCGCCACCGTCGTCTACGTCTTCCTCATCCCGATGTTCGTCGCCTACGCGCGGCAGTACCCGGTGCCGCGGGCGTTCTTTCCGCTCGTCCTGGCGAATCTGGCGCTGCTGCTGGCGATCCCGGTGACCCTCGGCGCGCTGGCCATCGTGGCGCTGGTGCGCTGGTTCCCGGTGCGCCGCGTGCACCAGATCGTGGCCACGCTGGCCATCGTCGTGCTGACGCTCGCCGTCGTCGCCTTCCGTGTGGCGCGGCCGGAGCGCTTCTTCACGACGCTTTCGACGCCCGACGCCGTGCAGATGCTCAAGGAGATCGAGCTGCCGTCGATGGAGCGCTATCCGGGGACGGCGCTGGCGGATCTGATGGTCGATCCCGACGTGAGCGCGTTCCCGCCGAAAATCTCGCTGACGTTCGCCGTCAGCTTCGTCGTCTTCTTCGTCGTCGCGCGGCAGACGTATTTCGCCGCCTTCGTGCGCGCGCGGGAGAGCATGGCCCCGGTGGCCATCGGCGCGGGCGCGCTCACGCGCGCGATCGACCGCGTCCTGCAGCCGCTCGACGCCCCGACGCGCGCGCTCGCGGCGAAGGAAGTGCGCACGCTCTCGCGCGACGTGGCCCAGTGGTCGCAGCTCTTCCTCATGGCCGCGCTGCTGTTCCTCTACCTCTACAACATCCGCATGCTGCCGCTCGGCGGCGACGTGCGCGCCGGCATCGTCGCCTACGCGAACCTCGGCATGGCCGGCTTCGTCATCGCCGCCATCTGCCTCCGCTTCGCCTACCCGAGCGTCTCGAGCGAAGGCCGCGCCTTCTGGCTCGTGCAGAGCGCGCCGGTGTCGTACCGCCGCTTCCTGCTCGTCAAAGGCGTCGTCTACGCCGCGCCGCTGACGATCCTCGCCTTCGTCCTCACCGCGTTCGCGAACGTCCTGCTGCACGCCGACCGCGTCGTCTGGGCGTTCACGCTCGGCGGGGCGTCGATGCTCGCCGTCACGCTGGTCAGCATGGGCGTCGGCCTCGGCGCGCTCGCACCGAACTTCAACGCCGAGAATCCGCTGCAGGTCGGCCTCTCGCTCGGCGGCTTCGGCTACATGGCCGCGTCGCTCGCGTACGTCGGCGCGCTGATGGTGCTGATGGCGCGGCCGCTGATGCACTAC